>JALNZD010000027.1 GCA_023229505.1 Bacteroidales bacterium
CCGACTAATTTTATTTCTGTATCTTTACCCATGTTGAAGTTTTTTGGTGCAAAACAAAACTACAACATTGAGGGGAAACCATTTGGGAGTACCCTCTTTTATATTAATTTAGTCGGTCAGTAGTGATTTATTCGTATTATTACAATGTTTTTAATCTATTTTTCATTGTGGAAAAATATGCCGCTATGAAGAAAACAAATTGGCGAAAATACATATCGGTAATTATTGTTATAACTTTTACTATTTTTTTAAGTAAATTATTTTTTCAATATTATAAAGGTGTTGAATATGAAATACCATTTCAGTCAATGTCAGATAATGTAAATTTCATGGGGCATATATTATTAAAATCAAGTTCCGCATTTCTTCCTAATGAAAATATTAAAGTAAAAATTAAATTCATTTCCTATAATGATAGTTTAGAAAACGCTTTAAAGAATTGTGAATATTTTTTTATCATATTCAACAATTCCTTTGATCCAAATGAAAAAACAAAGAAAAATAATAGTTATAATAGTAAATATATTGCACAAAGATTTACAAGTTTTGTTTATTTGCAATGGGTGGAGCCGAGAATATTTGAAGGAGTTGGAAACATTGAGTATTTGTCTCCTGGGAACTATGGTTTTACCATCATGGGTTATCATAAGGATATAATATTATACGATAGAAAAGACGGGATCGTGATAGGTAGTACTTCTGATCTTTTAGCAAAAAGGACAAATGATTTGTTGTTATACATCTCTCTTTTTGGTTTAATCTTATTTGTTTATACCGAATTTATTAAAAAAGGGGATACTCTAAACGATAATATAAAGATTGAACCCAAACTGAAGCAAACCAATCCCAAAGTATAAACCACCCGTAACTTGCTAAAAACCCAAATATTACCAGAATTGTTGCCTTAAACTTATTTTGGATAATATACAAGCCAGTATATACTGGATAAGCGCAAAGGGCAATGCCTGCCAATCCAATAATAATATAAATCAGGAAAATAAAATAAGTAAAAATTGGAATGATGGAGATTAACACACACTTTAAACAACTGATTTTCTTAAAGTTATGGAAATAACAAGCCCGATTGGGTTTGTTTAGTATGTAGTTACCAAAATTAAATAATAATGTTTTAATTTTATTAAAATTTGACCAGATTTTAATATATATAGCAATTATTTATGGCTTATATTTTCTATTCCAAAAAAAACAGAAAAATGAAGAAATTGATTTTTATAACTTATAAACATTTTTCTAACCGCAACTATCCCAACAAATCAGATTTCAGAATGAAAATAAAAACGAATTATAAGAGATTAGTATGTCCAGGAACGATTTTATTTTTAACTTTAATTATCACTTCTTGTAAGACGGTAATGATTAAAGATAGAGTCGAGTCACTGGTTATTCAGAAACAAGGAAGCTTTGCTGTGGGCGGGACAGTGATTAGTAATCCCGGCACATTTAACCCTTATACTCGAACACCTGCGGGACAGACCTTTCATGGCGACCATGCGTACATCGTCTATCAGATCCCGGAGAAACCCCGCAAGTTTCCTTTAGTATTCTGGCACGGTTTTGGGCAGTTCTCTAAGACATGGGAAACCACCCCCGACGGACGGGAAGGCTTTCAAAATATTTTCCTGAGGCGTGGTTTCGGGGTATATCTCATCGATCAGCCGCGAAGAGGTAATGCTGGTCGCAGTACCGTGGCAGCAACTATCACGCCTACAGCCGATGAGCAGGAGTGGTTTGGTACATTTCGCATTGGTATATGGCCCGATTATTTCCCGGGTGTTCAGTTCGCAAAAGATCCGGAAACGCTGAACCAATATTTTCGTCAAATGACACCCAACACCGGGCCTTTTGACATGGAAGTGATTTCGGATGCCGTTTCTGAACTTTTTAACAAAATCGGGCAAGGAATCCTCGTTACTCACTCGCAATCAGGTGGTCCCGGTTGGCTGACAGCTGTTAAAAATCAGCAGGTAAAAGCTGTCGTAGCTTATGAACCCGGCAGCAATTTCATCTTCCCGGAAGGAGAAGTGCCTCCTCCCATACATAGTTCTGCAGGCCCGTTGGCGGCGATTGGCGTACCGATGTCTGATTTTATGAAGCTCACGAAGATCCCAATCATCATTTACTATGGGGATAATATCCCCGACCAACCGATGGGAAATCCAGGCCAGGACGGTTGGCGTGCACGTCTTGAAATGGCCAGATTGTGGAGAGATGCCGTGAACCGGTACGGCGGTGATGTAACCGTGGTACATTTGCCCGAAATAGGCATCCATGGGAATACACACTTTCCATTTTCGGATCTGAACAATGTAGAAATCGCGGACTTATTATCTAAATTTCTGCATGATAAAGGTTTGGATTGATATGCCGACTTTCCTCCCTCTATATAATCCCTTCTCCCCAATTGTGCGAGGGGGCGAAAATTCGCGTAAATCCGTCGCATTCGCTTTTATCTGCGTGCAATTAAATAGTATAATCCCGTAACTTTGAATAAAAATCAGAATATGTGTAAGCGTTTCAATAAGATTAAAAATTCATTACTGATATGCATTCTGCTGGTGACCATCATTTCCTGTCAGCCGTATGCCGATCATCCGAAAGCTGTCCAAACCGCGCAGCTAAACCTGGAAGAAATAACAATTACCCAACTGCAGCAAGGTTACAGGGAAGGTAAATTTACCATTACTGACGTTGTCGAAGCTTACCTGGAACGCATCGATGCGATAGATAAAAATGGTCCACAACTTAATTCAATTATCGTCATAAACCCGGATGCCCTGCAAATTGCAGCGGAATTAGACAAAGAGATGGCAGCCGGAAAAACCAGGGGGCCTTTGCACGGAATTCCCATTATCCTGAAAGATAATATTGATACACGCGATAAAATGGCAACTACGGCCGGAGCCACTGCCTTAAGGAATTCCTATCCCCTTAAAGACAGTTGGGTTGCCAAAAAATTAAAGGAAGCGGGGGCAATTATTATCGCAAAATCTAATCTGAGTGAGTGGGCAAACTTCCGTGCCAGCTTATCTTCGAGCGGCTGGAGCGGAGTCGGGGGACAGACCAAAAATCCTTATGTGCTCGACCGGAACCCTTGCGGCTCAAGCTCCGGCTCAGGGGTGGCCGTGTCAGCTAATCTCTGCGCACTGGCTATCGGAACGGAAACTGACGGATCGATTGTCTGTCCGTCCAATAACAATGGCATTGTCGGGCTTAAACCAACTGTCGGACTGATCAGCCGTTCGGGGATCATTCCCATCTCTTTCACACAGGATACACCAGGGCCAATGGGCCGCACGGTGGAAGATGTGGCAATAAGCCTGGGCAGTTTAACCGGAATTGATTCGACAGACAGTAAAACACTGAATTCGGCAGGAAATTATCAAACCGATTATACTCAATATTTAAAAAAAGACGGACTCAAAGGCAAGCGCATCGGGCTTCTTAAGGAATCCATGGGGTTTCATTATAAAGTGGATATCCTGATGGATCAAACTGTTGCTTACTTAAAAAGCCAGGGAGCAGAAGTAATTGAATTGGAATTTGCTTTGCCTGCCGCGGTGGAAAAGGCTTCTTTACGGGTCTTGTTTTTCGAATTTAAAGACGGGCTAAATAAGTATTTTACAAGCCTGGGAAATGATTCAATCGTAAAGAGCCTTAGTAAATTGATCGCTTTCAATAAATCAGATTCAACAGAACTCAGGTATTTTGATCAGAAATTACTGGAAATGGCTGAAGAGAAAGGAGACCTGGAATCACCGGAATATATGGAAGCATTGGCCACGATGCTGAAAGGTACGAGGGAAGAAGGCATTGACAAACTCATGAATGAGTACAGTCTTGATGCAATCATGGTACCGACAGGATCCCCGGCCTGGAAAACAGACCTTGTCGATGGTGACCATTACATGGGTGGAAACTCTTCATTTGCTGCAATAGCCGGTTATCCGAACATCACGGTCCCTATGGGATTTATTGATGAATTGCCGGTTGGCGTTTCCTTTTTCGGAAGGGCATGGAGCGAACCAATCCTGCTGGAAATCGCTTACGGGTTTGAACAGGGCACGAAAATCAGGAAAGCTCCGAAATTTATAAAGACTGATTAATTATTAACTCCTAATTTTGAAATATAAATATTGTCGGATGACATGGAATTAACATCAGGAGATATAAAACTCAGGGGATTTTATAAAACTGATTGTGATAGATTGGCAGAACTTGCCAATAACGAGAATATCAGCCGTAATCTCAGGGATGGCTTTCCCCACCCCTACACCCTTGAGCATGCTGAAGAGTTCATTGTTTTTCAAAAATCTATATTCAAGCAGGATAAGTTATGGAACGAGATAAGATTTGCTAAAATTAACGGTTCTTAAATAAATAGTATGTCTGCAAAAAAGAAAAATCACAAAGTAGATTCAAAAGAAGTAGGATTAGAATTAGGGTTATTGGTATTTAAGTTTTTCCTGAAAACTGAGTATTTGCATTATGGGTATTTTATTGACGGGCTTGAGGCAGATGCTGCTAATCTTAAGAAAGCCCATGAAAATTATGCTGAATTGTTATTTTCTCATATTCCCAAAGGCACAAAAACAATATTAGATGTCGGATGCGGCTCCGGAAAAACAGCTCAGCAACTGTTAGCAAAAGGCTTTAAAGTTGATTGTGTATCACCCAGTCAGATTTTGACAGCCTATGCAAAGAAGTTATTGGGCGATAAGGTTGATTTCTTTCAGTGTAAATTTGAAGACATTATCACGGATAAAAAATATGACCTGGTATTGTTTAGTGAAAGCTTTCAATACATCCCTATGGATAAATCTATCCCAAGAGCACTTGAACTTTTAAATCCAGGCGGTTATATTATGGTTAGTGACTTTTTTAACGCTGATCCTGATGGAAAATCCAAATTGGGTGGAGGGCATGATTATTATCAATGGCTTAAATTCAAAGAATCCTATGCCATAAAAACATTAGTCGAAAAAGACATTACTGCGGAAACCTCATTAACTATCGATATTGTCAATCAATTAAATACAGAAGTTTTGAAGCCTGTCTGGACTTCTGCCTGGGCACTGGGCGAAGATCGTTTTCCTGCCATTATAAAATTTGTCAGAAAGTTTTATAAGAAAAAAATCAGTAAGATGGAGAATAAACATTTTACAGGCCAAAGGAATGGTGAACTTTTCAGGAAATATAAGAAATACATGTTCTACCTGTTTCAAGCTGGGAAATGAAAAATTGCACTGAACCAATGGAAAGAAAAAAAGTCATCATTGTAGGTGGGGGATTTGCAGGTATACAACTGATTGAACACCTGGACCAGGATTTGTTTGATGTTTTGCTCATCGACAAACTAAACCATCACCAATTTCAGCCTTTATTCTATCAGGTTGCCACTTCACAGTTGGAACCAAGCAGCATTTCTTTCCCGTTCCGGAAAATATTCCAGGAAAGGAAAAATACGCAGATCAGGATGGCTGAAGTGTTGAGTGTTGATCCGCCTTCAAATACCATCAGCACTAGTATCGGAAGCTTTAAATATGACTTCCTGGTATTAGCCACCGGGTGTAAAACCAACTTTTTTGGAATTGAAAGCCTGGAGAAAAACACGTTCAGCCTGAAGACAACCTATGATGCTATAAAAATAAGAAACACTATTCTTCAAAGTTTTGAAGACCTGTTGTCTATTGATGAAAGTGAAAAAGAGTACCTGCTGAACATTGTCATAGTAGGTGCCGGGCCAACAGGTGTTGAATTGGCCGGTGCTTTTGCCGAGATCAAAAAAAACATCCTGCCTAAAGACTATCCATTAATCGATTTTAAAAATCTTAAAATTATTTTGCTGGAAGGAAGTGGCCATACGCTCAACAGCATGAGCAACATGGCAAGAAATACTTCTGAGAAATATTTGAAAACCATGGGTGTTATCGTAAAAACCAATGTATTTGTGAGTGATTACGATGGAAAAATAATAACGCTGAATAATGGTGAGTCCATAAAAACCAGGCGTGTAATATGGGCTGCCGGTGTTACCGGGAATATCATCAAAGGAATTGATAAAAAAGTTATAGTTCTGAATGGCCGCATGATTGTTGACAGGCATAACCTGGTAAAAGGCTGTTCGAATATTTATGCTATAGGTGATATAGCTTATATGGAAACACCTGCTTACCCCAAAGGTCATCCCCAGGTTGCCAATGTAGCCATCAACCAGGCCAGGAACCTGGCAAAAAATCTTAAATCATTGCTGAAAAATAAGCCGCTACGGGAATATGAATACAGAAATATGGGTTCAATGGCTACGATAGGTAAAAATAAGGCTGTCGTCGATCTGCCATTCATCCGGTTTCAGGGATATTTCGCCTGGTTTGTATGGATGTTCCTGCACCTGATGCTGATATTAAGCATCCGGAATAAACTGATTGTCTTTTTTAACTGGGCCATAAACTATTTCACAAAGGACACTTCACTTAGATTGATATTGCAGGAGAAGAACCAGGATAAATAAGTTCAAAGTTCAAAGTTCAAAGTTCAAGTTCAAAGGTTTTAAGTTCATCTTTGCACTTTGAACCTTGCATTTTGAACTGAAATCCATCCCTCCATGCCTCCATGCTTCCTTTGAAAAGTAAAAATAAAATTTCAAGTGATGAGAAAACTTATTTTATTTTGAAATCCACATAAAAAATATTTTATCTTTGTTCATTATTATATAAGAATTATTCTTATTTAAGAAGTGTTCCATGAAAACTGATCGGATAAAAAGCCTTCTTCAGAACAATGGCTTGAAAGTCACGCCCCAGCGCCTGGCTGTTCTCGAAGCAGTGAGCGAATTGAAAAACCACCCTACGGCAGACCAGATTAATGAATACATCAGGACTAATCACCCTAACATCGCAACGGGAACGGTTTACAAGACTCTTGAGACCTTTGTCGGCAAAGGAATGATAAAAAAGGTCAAGACCGAAAAAGACATCATGAGATACGATGCCATCCTTGAAAAGCATCACCATTTATATAGTTCTGAATCGGAACGGATTGAAGATTTTTACGACCAGGAACTTAATCAATTGATCGACAACTATTTCAAAAACAAGGATATCCCCAATTTTAAGATTGAGGACATCAAACTTCAGATCATCGGGAAGTTTACCGATTCGAAAAACTTTAAAAATCACACTTAATTAATCATTTAAAAATATATAAACATGGCAAAGAAAAAACTGACCACAGCTTCAGGCAGGCCATTCTTCGAGAATGAAGACAGTATGACCGCCGGCCCAAGGGGCCCAATCCTCTTACAAGATTTTCACCTGCATGAAAAACTTGCCCATTTCAACCGCGAAAGGATTCCCGAACGGGTTGTCCACGCAAAAGGAACAGGCGCATTCGGTAAATTCACCATTACCTATGATATCACAAAGTTCACCCGCGCTAAATTGTTCAGTAAAGTTGGCAATGAATGCCGCATACTTATCCGTTTCTCTACAGTTGGCGGTGAAAAAGGCAGTGCCGATACCGAACGGGACCCCAGGGGGTTTGCCGTGAAGTTTTATACGGAAGAAGGTAACTGGGATCTGGTCGGAAATAATACCCCGGTATTTTTTCTCAAAGACCCCAAGAAATTTCCCGACTTCATTCATACACAAAAGCGTGACCCGAAAACCAATCTGAAAAGCCCCACCATGATGTGGGATTTCTGGAGTCTGAACCCGGAAAGCCTCCACCAGGTAATGATCCTCTTCAGTGATCGCGGGACACCTTATAGTTACCGTAACATGCATGGTTTCGGCAGTCATACTTTCTCAATGATCGATGCAAAAAACGAAAGGGTATGGGTAAAATTCCATCTAAAAACACAGCAGGGAATCAAAAACTTTTCTGGTCCACAGGCCGATGAAATGCGTGGCAAAGATCCGGACTGGGCGCAGCGCGACCTGGTTGAAGCCATCGGCAAAGGCGATTTCCCGAAATGGAACATGAAAATCCAGGTAATGACTGAAGCCCAGGCAAAGACTTTCCGCTGGAACCCGTTTGATCTTTCGAAAATATGGCCGCACTCAGAGTATCCATTGATAGATGCCGGTGTCCTGGAACTCAATGAAATTCCGGCAAACTATTTTGCCGATGTGGAACAAGCCGCTTTCGCACCTTCCAACACCATCGACGGTATAGGCTTGTCGCCGGATAAAATGTTGCAGGGCCGTATCCTGGCTTATCCCGATGCACATCGTCACCGCCTGGGACCGAATTTCGAGCAAATCCCCGTTAACCGACCCATTTCCCCGGCACATAACCACCAGCGGGATGGTATGATGAGCGTGGATGGCAATGGTGGCAGCAGTCCCAATTATTTTCCGAACAGCTTTGACGATATCGTGGCTGATCCAAACTATAAAGAACCACCTTTAAAGCTCGGATGGGATGTTGCTGATACTTACAACCGCAACGAAAATGACGACGACCATTTCACTCAGCCCGGATTGCTTTTCAGGAAAGTTATGACTGAGCAGGAACGCCATAACACGATCAATAATTTTATCGGTGCGATGAGTGGCGTTGCCGGTCCTAAGCGGGATGAAATCATTTTACGGCAATTGAACCATTTTCATAAGGCAGATGCTGAACTTGCCGCAAAAGTGGCGCAAGGACTTAATTTTACCTTTAAGCCCTGACCGTTTTATTTGAAGCTGTCTCAAAAGTATTTTTTACTGCTTAGGCGCTGAGTCGCAGAGAAGGTTAAATTCTTCCCCGCTACCATGCCCCCATGCCTCTGAATTATCCACTATATTCTGAACATTTTTTTAATTGAAATGTTCTATGATCATTATTTAATACTTTGAAAAACTAATACAATGAAAAAAACACCGTTGTTTCTTACAATGATCATTTCCCTGGCATTCAGCATGCCATTTACAAAGGCACAACATGTCACAGGCCCCTTTCAGCTTACCCCGCTGCCCTATGCCTATGATGCCCTGGAACCGTATATTGACGCCCAAACGATGGAGATCCATCACACAAAGCACCTGCAGGCATATGTAAACAACCTGAACGCAGCCGTCAAAGGCACTGAAGCCGAAAAGATGACGCTGGAACAGATTATGGCCAGTACCAAAAAGTTCGATATAAAGGTCCGCAATAATGTTGGGGGCGTTTATAACCATAATCTTTATTTTGCCAATCTTTCTCCAAAGGGGGGCGGGCAGCCGACCGGTGAGCTCGCAACAGCCATTAAAATCGCTTTCGGGAATTTTGACAACATGAAGACCCAGCTCAACAACGCCGGGCTCACCCGCTTTGGTTCAGGCTGGGCTTGGCTTTATGTTACGAAAGATCACAAGCTGGCTATTTGTTCGACACCAAACCAGGATAATCCCTTGATGGACATTGCCGAATTCCCCGGCACACCGATCCTCGCCATCGATGTCTGGGAGCATGCCTATTACCTGGAATACCAGAATAAACGCGGTGATTACCTGAATGCCATCTGGAACGTGATCAACTGGGAAGAGGTCAGTAAGAGGTTTGCCGCGGCGAAGTAGAGCATGGGGGCATGGAAGCATGGAGGCATGGGAACTGCGAACCGCGAACCGCGAACTGGGAACCCCACCGGTCGACAGTATTAATTAGTTTATCGCAATCCTGATTGCTTTCCTGACCTCTCTTACCTTTCCGGCTTCCATGGATAAAAAGTAAATCCCACAGGGAAGGCATGATGTATCCCAGGTAAATTCATGGCTGCCCTTGGAAAGGCAACTGTCAACGATTGTTGCTATGGCAATCCCGAAAACATTAACTATCTGCAGGTGTACTTCCGAACTTTCGGGAAGTGTAAACTGAATGCGTGCATATTTCTTGAAAGGATTCGGCGTAATTTGCAGATGGATGCCATTCCTCCGGGCAATGGGATCAAATAAGCCCGAAGCGTTGATGAGCGGCTTTCCGGCTTCTGTCCAGGCCGAATAGATCAACTCCGCCATCGCATGGGAAGCCCGGCTGAACAAAGGCACGGTGAAACTCATTGATTTCTCCCACAGGGCTTGTTTGTATTCAGAAGATGATGTATTCCCTGCCACACCCCGGGCATAATCATCCGCTTCCATCACTGAGTCGACATAAGTATAATTTGAATAGAGGTAGTTAAAAACATACCCGTTCACATCTGTGACAAATGAGATGTCATCTCCCGGATAATTGATCTGGCCTATGTAAGCATTGATCATGGTCGATTCATAGCGTGAATGGATGCCGTTGTTGCCGCTATATTGTCCGCTGTAGTTCCGGGTAATATGCAGGGGCATATGCGCGTCAGCCACATAGTGCCCCAGGTCGGATGCAAAAAGGACCGCTTTCGCCCAGTCGCGGCGGAGAAAACAATCCACCAGCGAATCATAGGTCGTCAGCGTTGCCCAGGGCAATACCCCCTGGTCGATCACAAAGGACTCTCCATATAAAGCTACCACTGAATCATATGTCTGGGGAATCCTTCCTTCTGTGAGAAACCCGGGATAGTTATCGATATCGATATAATGCCGCGGCCCTTCGTTTGGGTCGGTTTCCTTACGGTCGTCGGCGTCTGAAGCATGTTCGGCAAGGGTAGTGGCCCAGGCTATGAACTGTTCCATTTCAAGGTTGAACGAAAGGGAAGCACAGTTGTTAATCTTATAATGCCCGGTATAGCCCCAGCTCATAAGGGCGAGAGACAGGGCAAGGAGGGAGAAGAGTATGATTTGTTGTTTTAGATATCGCATCAGATCTTTTAATTAATCAGCCAAATCTAAAGATTATTTCGAAGATGGAAGGTTTATTTTATTCACCACATAGGCACATAGAACATATTGATTAACACAATAGATTCTATGTGTTTTTCTCTTGTGCTCTATTGTGCCTATTGTGGTTAATTAAAGTATCTATTTAATAGCTATTTTTGATTAAAAAAAATGCGAACGCTTATTCTTACCATACTCATCTGCACTTTTACAACCCAGTCGTTTATAAGTTATTCCCAGCAAGCCCGCGGAACAATTGAAGACCTGGCTTCAACCCCTGATCTGGCCTGGAAATTTTCCTTACCGGCACCCGTTTTTTCTTCCCCTGCCCTTTCATCAGGATACCTGGTGTTTAGCAGTGCGGAAGGGATGGTTTATTGCCTTAAGGCTGGTGATTAATTCCTTATTTTTGATGGTTAATTGAAAAAGGCCTGGTGATAAACTGCGTAACAACAATTCACCGGTCAGGCAGGGTATCGTGTATAAACTGTGTAAAACACTGGTGATCTATCGAAACCCATTAAAAAAGTAAATCAGTGGACGCCGGACAATCCAAAGTAAAAAGCAAAAACATAAAAGATCTGTGGCTCCAATTGCACGCTAAGCTTAAAGCATTTATCTTGAATAAAGTACGGGATGAAGCCGCCGCTGAAGATCTGCTGCAGGAAATATTCATCAGGATTCATACCAGAATAGACACTCTTCAGAATGATTCAAAGATCCAGGCCTGGATCTATCAGATAACGCGCAATTTAATTTCCGACTATTTTATAAAAATTAAAAAGGAAAAGCAGCAATTGCCCGATCCCGACACGGAAGAACAGGATTCCTCCACCGAATATATGGCTGAAGCCTTGCGGGATATGGCCAACATGATGGATGATCTGCCGCCGGAATATTGTGAAGCATTGTGCCTTACCGAACTGGGAGGCATGAGCCAGAAATTGTATGCCGAAAAAATCGGTATCTCTTACTCCGGGGCAAAATCAAGGGTGCAAAGAGCCAAAATCATGATGAGAAATATGCTGATGAAATGCTGCCATTATCAATTCGATAAATACGGCACGGTCTTCGACATCCATCCCAAAAATTGCTGCTGCTGCCAGATGAGTGAAGAGTGAATAACGAAAAGTGAAAAGTTTTTGTTTTTCACTAGTTAAATGTTCTGCGTCTTTTTTGAAGACACCCCGTCTACATGAAAAAGGAAGTGTCTAATCTTAAAAGTTATCAAAATGGAACAGATCATTAAAATAGCAGGCTACATACTTGAATCATTCATCCACATCTGGCCTTACCTCTTGATAACAATACCACTGGCAGTGGTAGTCCAACAAACCGGGGCGGCAAAGCTGATTCATAAAGCGCTGAGCAAAAAACCCCTGGTTTCAATATTACTTGCAACGCTTGTCGGTGCCTTGAGCCCGTTTTGTTCCTGCGGGGTGATCCCGGTGATTTCCTCTTTGCTGATCGGGGGTGTGCCGCTTGCTCCTGTCATGTCATTCTGGATCGCCTCGCCTTCCATGGATCCCGAAATATTTTTCCTGAGCACAGCGGCAATTGGCTGGGAATTGTCGGTCTGGCGGCTGGCGGCCACCTTTGCAATCAGCCTGTCAGCCGGTTATATCACGTATCTCCTGGTACAGCAAGGCCTTCTCGGTAAAAATATTTTACGCACAAAAAATGTCGTAGTCCAGTTATCAGCTCTTCATCATTCCAATAAAAGTAAAGTGGCAGTAAATTGTTGTATTGCGGGAGAACAAGTGAATTCATGTCATTGTACTGAAATAACTGAAATGCCACCAAATCACCAAAACACTAAACATCACCAAAAAGTCAATATTAAACAAACAACTTTTGTGGGTTTTGGTGCTTTAGTGCTTTGGTGCCAGAAAATAAACTGCAAAAAACTGTTGAAAGAAACCTGGCAGGCCACCTCAATGGTGCTAAAATTCATGGGGATTGCATTTTTTATCAATGCCCTGATTACTTTTTATATTCCGCAGGACTTTCTTATTGATATTTTGAACGGCGACGGCGCTTTTTCAGTCGTTGTTGCCACTCTGGCTGGAATTCCCGCCTATACGACAAATATTACTGCATTGCCCCTAATAAGCGGGTTACTTAAACTTGGCATGAATCCCGGTGCTGCCCTTGCATTTTTAATCGCCGGGCCGGTAACGACTTTGCCTGCAATGGTTGCGGTTTGGGGTATTGCAAGTCGCAAAGTTTTCCTGTTATATTTATCGTTTTCGATTTTGGGATCTCTTCTGACAGGGTTGTTATTCAATATGGTAAATTGAAATAACATGCGTCTATCTGTCGTCCCGGGACTTACAATGATTCACCCTCTTTCTTACCCCGGATTTCATCCGGGGCTATTTTCACATCGCCCTTGCAGGACGTCAATGCGGACTCGTCTATGACCCATAAATAGAAATCGCTCTTTGCGAAGCTTTGCTTATTCTAAGCACAACTTGGCTTGATAACTCAAATATGTGAAGAATATGAATGCCAAAAAATGTATTTAAACCACTTTTTCTTAATTTTATGATGAATATTAAGAACCCTTATTTACATCATAACTTTTATCTCAATTCCACCATGAAACCATACAAAAATTGCCAGAGCTGCGGCATGCCAATGAAAAGGGATGCTGCCGGCGGCGGCACCAATGCCGACGGTACGAAAAACCTGATGTTTTGCAGCCATTGTTATAAGCTTGGGGCTTTTACTTCGCCCGATATGACAGTGGGTGAAATGAGAATCCGTGTTAAAGGGAAATTGAAAGAGATGGGATTCCCCGGGTTTCTGACCGGTTTCTTTACTTCGAATATTCCACGCCTGGAGCGGTGGAAAAATTAACAATTTCACTATGCCCGGCAAACATCAACCCAAACAGGCAAAAGACTGGAAAGACCGACTGGGGATCGTTTATTCGACCAACCCCGATTTTATTTTTGATAAAGGAAAAGGTGAAGAGCCGGATACCCTGCCCCCACAGCAGCAAAACCTGCTGGTCAGACTTGACCGTAAGCAGCGGAAAGGCAAATCGGTCACACTGATAAAAGGCTTTATTGGAAATGAGGAAGACCTGAAAGAGCTGTCGAAAAAGCTGAAATCCAGATTTGGAGTGGGCGGTTCGGCAAAGGACGGGGAGATCATCATCCAGGGGGATTTTGTACAGCGGGTCATCGAATATCTGCTAACAGAGAAGTATAAAGTGAAGAAATCGGGAGGGTAAAAACAGGGTTTCCAACCCTTGTTACTAAAAAAGATGACCAACCAGATCTTCGGCATATTCACAGTTCTCTTTTGCCTTATTGGTTTCTATTTTTCATGGAAATTACAAACCAGGCAGCATTTCAAAGCTGCTGTTGTACTACTGGTTATTTGCGGGTTTGCACTCAGGCTCTATACCTCCTCGGATCTTTACTTGCATGCATGGGACGAAAGATATCATGCCCTTGTAGCTAAAAACATGATTAATCACCCGATGGTCCCTACGTTGTATGATAAGCCTGTCATGCCTTTCGATCACAGGCAATGGTATGCTAACCATGTCTGGCTGCACAAGCAGCCGGTGCCTCTATGGTTGATGGCGGGGAGCATGAGGCTTTTCGGGGTGAATGAAATTGCCCTCAGGCTCCCTTCTGTGCTGATGACCACCCTGGGCATCTGGCTGACTTTCATCCTGGGAAGCTATTTTTTTAACCGCAAAACCGGCTACCTGGCAGCACTCTTTTACGCCATTAACGGGCTGATCCTTGAACTTACAGGGGGAAGACTCCCTACCGATCACATCGACATAGCTTTCCTCTTCTTCGTGGAGCTTTCCGTTGTCTTTATAATTCTCTATATACAGAGACAAGGGACTATCTTCACAATCCTGGCAGGAGTTAGCCTCGGATGTGCCATCCTTTCGAAATGGCTGCCGGCATTGATTATTCTACCTGTCTGGTTACTCATGGTGGCGGACTCCGGGAAGTTTCCCGTTAAAACCATCATCATCCAGTTTTTATTGTTGATCTTTATTACATGTCTCACTTTTATGCCCTGGCAAGTCTACATTTACCGGGCATATCCCGTTGAAGCGGCCTGGGAATCATCGTTCAATCTCCGGCATATCACTGAGGCGTTGGAAGGTCACAATGAACCGTTTTCCTATTTCCTCCGTAAGATCATGATCAATTATGGAGAACTTATTTTCCTGCCCCTTGCCTGGTTTTTGTGGACCTGGAAAAAGAGGCCATATGATTTGAAAAAATGGGCCCTTGGGCTTTGGTTCTTCATCCCACTTATTTTCTTTTCAGCCATTAAAACCAAAATGCAGGGTTATCTATTGTTTACTTCGCCTGTCCTTTTCATCATCACCGCTGAGTTCTGGTACCAGTTGGCCGCCTGGAGAAAGAGGATCAGGTTCCCGGTGCTCATCAATCTTCTGTTAATACTGTTTATTGCTCTTCCTGTCAGGTACTCCATAGAAAGAGCCAAACCATTCGACAAAAGAGAAAAGAACCCTGAATGGGTGAAAGAGCTCAGGGCGTTAAACCTCACGGAAACTGATCCCAAAACCATCTTATTCAATTACCATAGACCGGTGGAGGCAATGTTTTATACAGGGTTCACTGTTTACCAAGGCATCCCGGACCTGGCAACCATCCTGGATTTGCAGGCAAAAGGATACAGGATCATGATCAACGACGATGGCAGCCTGCCCGGAGAATCAAATCATCTTGATGGCATTACCTATCGGAAATTCCGGTAAAGCATGGGCACCAACGAAAGTAAACGGGAAACCAACAATACAACCTAAACTGATAAGTATTGAAATTAGATAGCAATCTGCCGCTAATAAGTAAGGCTTCGTGTGGCGCCAGCCCGGTGTGATATTTGTATAAATATCACCTACTTTTACGCTTCAAATACCATCCGGCATTTTTGCCTGCTATTTAACATAAATTCAAAAACAAAGGAGATTTTACCATGGAACCATATATAACTTCAAATTCTCTAATAGAAAAAACACAATTGTGGCTTAAAAAAATCAGGCCCGTGAATCAACACCGGATGCAATTAAACAAGGAGAAATCAGCACTTCTCATCGTAGATATGCAAAAGTTCTTCCTGGATCCTGCTTCTCCAACTTTTACCTGTGGGGGATTGGCTATTCTTCCGACTGTGAAAAAGCTGATCATGGCCTTTCGGGAAGCCGGCCGACCGGTAATCTATACCTGCCATGTCCATCATCCCGGCCATATTGATGCCGGCATTATGGACTGGTGGTGGGATGGGATGTGCATTGAAGGAAGTGTGGAAAGCAAAGTACATGAGGATATCGCACCACTTCCTGATGAGAAGATAATTTTCAAACATCGCTACTCATCATTCTATAACACCGATCTGGAAATAGTGCTCCGGTGCCTGAAGGTTGAAGATCTTGTAATTTCCGGCATTATGACCAATTTATGCTGCGAATCCACCGCCCGGGACGCTTATTACAGAGACTACAGGGTTTTCTTCCCCGCGGATGGCACGGGATCTGTCAACGAGGAAATGCATTTGGCCAGTTTGCTTAATCTTGCCTTCGGATTCGCTTTTGTGACTGATACAAATACAATTATAAAAGAGTTAGGCATTTCAAAATAATCCCGTATCCTCGACATGTTCCGCACCACGATCAATGTCTGGGGCGATACCTGAGCTAGGGGGTAAACCTAATGAAGCTCACGCCATCACTCGTATACACTGCTTATTTTCATTTTTATCTTTTCTAAAATGAATATCACCAAAGAACAGGCCTTTGAAAAAGTAAAACAACTCGTTGAGCGGTTCAGTGAGCATATTGACGAATACAAAAGGGTCAGCTACAACGAGCATCAGACAAGGGTGGATTACATCAACCCGTTTTTCAAGGCGCTCGGGTGGGATATGGATAATGAACAAGGCTTGGCTGAAGCATACCGGGAGGTTATTCATGAGGACAAGGTCAAAGTCGGAGGCGCTACAAAAGCTCCGGATTATGCTTTTACCCTTTATGGACAACGGAAATTTTTTGTCGATGCCAAAAAACCGAATATTAACATCAAAGACGACATTGGCCCCGCTTACCAGGTCAGGCGCTATGGCTGGAGCGCAAAAGTTCCGGTTTCTGTGATTACCGATTTTGAGGAATTTGCCATATACGACTGCACCAAAAAGCCCAACCCGACCGACAAAGTTTCTGTTTCACGCATAAAATACATTACTTACGACCAGTACCTTGATGAGTTTGATTTTCTCTGGGACATCTTCGCCAAAGAGAACCTTCCGAAGGGCCGGTTTGACAAGTATGTGCTAAGCGACACCAGCAAAAAAGGCACGACGACGGTTGACGACGCATTCCTAAAATCCATAGAAGAATGGCGCACTTACCTGGCCACCAGCATTGCCCTGAGAAATAAATCCGTTTCCGTTGATGAACTGAACTATGCCGTCCAGAAGACCATCGACCGGATCATTTTTCTGCGGATGTGCGAAGACAGAGGCGTCGAGCAATACGGCCTGCTGAAAAAAGCTGCCGAAAAAGGAGATGTTTATCTGAATTTGTTCGCCCTCTTTCGCATAGCGAATGAAAAGTACAATTCAGGGCTGTTTGATTTTAAGGAAGATCATATCACGCAAGGCCTGAGCATAGATAACAAGGTGCTGAAAACCATTATCGGCGAGTTGTATTACCCCAAATGCGAATACGAGTTCTCCGTGATGCCTGCCGATATTCTGGGCAGTGTTTATGAACGGTTCCTGGGTAAGACGATTCGTTTAACTGAAGCTCATCACGCAAAGATTGAAGAGAAGCCGGAAGTAAGAAAAGCCGGCGGTGTTTATTACACACCTAAATACGTGGTGGACTATATCGTAGAAAACACGGTGGGAAAGCTCATTGAAGGTAAAACACCCAAAGAGGTTGAAAGCATCAAGATATGCGATCCTGCCTGTGGTTCCGGGTCTTTCCTGATAGGCGCCTACCAATATCTGCTCATCTGGCACCTGAAATATTACCTCACCCCCGGCCCCTCTCCTGGGAGGAGAGGGGAGGTTTTATCTCCGGATGGAAATCTCACCACTGCTGAAAAGAAACGCATTTTACTCAACAATATTTACGGCGTGGACATTGATCCGCAGGCTGTGAAAGTAACCAAGCTGAATTTGTTGCTCAAAGCCCTCGAAGGAGAAACCCAGGCTTCCATCAGCCAGCAATTGCAGTTGTTTCACGAGAGAGTCCTGCCCAACCTGAGCCAGAACATCAAATGCGGCAACTCGCTGATCGGGCCTGATTTTTACGACAACCAACTGGATTTGTTTTCGGAACAGATGAAGAAGATCAATGCCTTTGACTGGCAGCTCGGTTTTCCGGAAATCTTTAAGCGGGGTTGCGCGTCCGCCGAAGTTTCAGCGAAGGCGGGGTTTGATGTGGTGATTGGGAACCCGCCTTATGTGAGAAGCGAGTTTCTTCCATCGGAACAGAAAGGTTACTTTGGAAATAGATTTCAATCTGCTTATAAACAATACGATATCTATGTTTTATTCCTTGAAAGAGGAATTGAAATACTTAAAAATAATGGACTTTTAGGTTATATTGTTTCAAATAAATTTTTAATAGCTGATTATGGTAAAAAAGTACGTCAATACTTGTTGGATCATACTGCAATTGAACAAGCAATTGATGTTTCTTATGACCAAGTGTTTGGAACTGTAGCTGCATATCCATATGTTTTAATTTTTAAAAAGGAGGAAAGTGAAATAGCACGTAAGAACAATGCAATTTTCTATAGTAATATTCTTACAAGTGAGACTAATTTTGAAGTTGTACAGCAAAAAGATTTTTATAAGGACGATTATATTTTTGATTTTACAACTGCCGGAAATTATTGGATTAAAAAAATGGAAAAGAACACTTTACCTTTAGGAGAAATAACTGAGATTACAAGAGGATTTCGACCACCTTCTAGTGATCTGAGACAAAGTAAAAGTGCTAATGAAAAATATTTAATTGGTAAAGATATTAGTGGAGCTTACAATTTTAAATGGGGCGGGTATTTGGTAGAGTATGATAAAGATAAGATACCCGAATCGAAGCCTATTCAAGTATTCAAACAGCCTAAAATTCTTTTTCGTGATATTGGATTAAAATTTAATGGAATTTATGATGATGAAGGTTATTTGTGCTTGAAAACAATCTATTTCCTTTATTTGGAAAACGAACATAAAAAGTACTCACTTAAATTCATTTTAGGTTTACTTAATTCTACTCTTCTAAACAAGTATTTTCATTTGAAATTTTCAATAGCTCACATTAGGGGTGGATATTTGCGATATCGAAAGCAGTTTGTGGAAAAATTTCCCATATACCAGATTGACATCAATATTTCCAAAGAGAAAGAAATTCATGACCAAATTGTAAATCTTGTAAACAGCTTGATAAAACTAAATGAGCAATTGCAAACAACTACTCTCGAAACCCAGCGCCAGCAGATCCAGCGGTCCATTGACCATTCCGAAAAGAAGATAGATGGGTTGGTGTATGAGCTTTATGGGTCGAGTGAGGAGGAGATTGGGGTGATTGAGGGGAAGGGGTAAGAAAGATCCCTGGGATTTCTTATCTTTGTAAAATACATTCAAGATCATGACAGCGATTGAATTAAAGACCATATTGATCCACAGGATATCCGAAATTAACGATGTTTCTTTTCTCAAAGCATTAAAGACAATTCTTGACTCTAAAACTGAGACCGGTATTATCCAATTGACTCAGTCCCAACTTGATGAAATTATCGCGTCAAAAAAAGAAATAGAACAAGGATTGTTCATTGAAAATGATGTTCTTGATAAAGAAGTAAAGCAGTGGCTAAACGCAATATAATCTGGTCAACGCGAGCCAAGGACAGGCTTTATGCTATCCTTAAATTTTATATCGAAAGAAATAAGAGTAAATCTTATTCTATCAAGCTTTATAGATTAATTTCAAAAGAGGTTAAACTCCTTCAGAAATACCCTGATTTGGGATTAAAAACAACAGATGATTCCATCCGTGGATTAATAATAGAAAATTATATAGTCTATTACGAAATAACTGAAGATACAATTGTAATCCATACCATTTGGGACTGCAGGCAGGATTTTGCCGGTAAAATAATTAAATAGAAGAATCCTACTTCTGTTAATCCTTCATGCGACCGTGCATGCGGAGCGCCGGAATAATGAATTGGTGTATGCGACTTCATATCCGGCGTCGCTCTTTAATTTATTTAATAATCTGACTAAATTTGAAGCATGAAAGCAATCAAAAATAATTTCCCGTTCCAAACCATTGACTGGACTGACATTCCCAAAACCGCGCACAAAGGCGAAAGCGGGACCGCATATTGGCAGACCTTACAATTGCCAGGATTAAGGATCAGACTCGTGGAATACTCAAAAGGATACCTTGCAGACCATTGGTGTCAAAAAGGCCACATTGTCCATTGTCTGGTTGGGGAATTTATAAGCGAAATGCATGATGGCGCAAAATTTAACCTGACTACAGGAATGACCTATGTGGTTTCAGATGAATTGAGCTCCCATCGTTCAGTCACTGTAAATGGCGTGAAACTATTGATCATTGATGGGGATTTCCTTAAACCGGAAATTGAAAATGATACGAAATAACTTTAAAACACTTCTGTTATGTCAGCTTACGTTATTGTAGAGATTGCGGTTCATAATCCAAAGGAATATGAAGAATACAAAAAGCTTTCTCTTCCCTCACTTAAGCCTTTTAACGGAAGGTTTATCGTCAGGGGAGGAAAGACAGAAACACTGGAAGGCGACTGGCAACCGGAAAGAATAGTGGTTTTAGAGTTTCCTGACGCGGACCTCGCCAGGGAATGGTGGAATTCGGATATTTATGCCAAAGCTAAAGCCATTCGCCAGAGAACTGCTACAACAAAAATGGTTTTGATTGAGGGAGTATAACTTTTCAGACAACAGGGTTTCCAACCTGAAGGTTTCGGCTCTTCACCCTAAGCCCTTTGCAATTAGTTCTTATCTTTGAAAGATGTTTTTCGCAGATCTTCGCAGATTAACACGCAGATTTGCGCAGAATTATCAGCGTATATCTAAAACAACCATCTTAATTTTTAAAAACATCCTATCACCGATATCAATCATGAAAACGAAGAAAAAATCCATGACCATCGGCATCCTGAGTTCCGGAGGCGATTGTCCCGGCATCAACGCCGCCATTCGTGGCGTTGGCAAAACTGCCATAGTCGAATACGGGATGCAGGTGATCGGCATTTCCGACGGCTTCCTCGGCCTGATCAATGAGGAATACCAGGAGCTTACCGAGCAGCAGCTTTCGGGCATACTGACCCTTGGTGGCACCATCCTGGGCACTTCGCGTGAAAAGCCATTTAAAAAGGATAAAGACAGCAGCCAGGATCAGATCAACAAGCCAAAACTGATCAAAAAGCATTACAAGGAGTTGGGTCTCGACGCGCTGGTTTGCATCGGCGGTAATGGCACACAACGAACAGCGGCTATGCTTGTCGATGAAGGCCTGAATATCATTGGCCTGCCCAAAACCATTGATAATGACGTCTGGGGCACCGAGATCACATTCGGTTTTGACTCTGCACTTGGCATTGCGACAGACGCCATCGACCGGCTGCATACGACCGCAAACTCGCACAAAAGGATCATGGTTATCGAACTGATGGGGCATAATGCCGGCTGGCTTACCTTGTATGCTGGCATTGCCGGTGGGGGTGATGTGATCCTTTTACCCGAGATCAGGTACGATATGGACATTGTTGCGGATTACCTGGTCAGGCGCGCCAGGGCCAAAAAGCCTTACTCCATTGTTGTGGTTGCCGAAGGGATTGATAAGCCAAAAAAAGATAAAGCCGCCACCTACATCGCCCAAAATATTGAAAAGATCACCGGGCTGGAAACACGGGAAACGATCCTCGGGTATATCCAGCGCGGGGGCAGCCCGTCGCCGAACGACCGAATCCTGGCCACCCGTTTCGGCGCTCATGCCGTGGAGTTGATAGCGAAAGGCAAATTCGGGCATATGGTAGCTCAAAAAGGCGGAGAAATGACTTCGGTGCCTTTGAAAGACGTAGGCGATAAAACACGCCTGGTGCCGGCTGATTTCCCGTTGATCAGTAAAGGTAGAAAGATGGGGATTTGCTTCGGGGATAAGTTTTGCGGACAGGAGATTGTGTAATTTTATATTTTAAATGTGGTATGGTGTATTTTATAAGGATTTTATTTACAAACAACTTATAAAATACCACATACAACATAGAACATTAAACTCAATTTGCAATATGATATTCCGAAAATTACTTCTTTTAATAATTCTATTCGAGGCAGTGTATTCCACTGCCCAGGACACCACCCTGATAACTTATTATGAGCAGTCCGGTTACAAGGCAACTCCTTCGTACGACGAAACGGTAGCCTATTGCAAGCAACTCGACCAGGCTTCGCCGTTTATCCAATACACGACCTTCGGCACCAGTCCGCAGGGAAGAAAACTTCCTTTGCTAATTATTGATGGTGAAGGCCGGTTTGATCCTGCATCAGCCAGGCGGTCCGGTAAACTTGTCCTTCTCGTCCAGGCTGGAATCCATCCAGGCGAAATTGACGGCAAAGACGCAGGGCTCATGTTCTTCCGCGATCTGGCTATCCGCCAGCTTTTTGGAAACATGCCGGAAAACCTGACTATCCTGTTCATCCCGATATTTAATGTCGACGGGCATGAGCGCTTTGGCCCTTATAACCGGATCAACCAGGACGGCCCGGAGGAGATGGGCTGGCGCACCACGGCACAAAACCTTAACCTGAACCGCGATTTCCTGAAGGCTGATTCACCTGAAATGCAGGCATGGCTGAAGCTTTACCAGCAGTGGCTCCCTGACTTTTTCACCGATATCCACGTCACCGACGGCGCCGATTTCCAGTATGTTTCCACGTACGGGCTGGAGACTATTGGTAATATGGACGAAGGTCTGACCAAATGGACGAATGAGCAACTGATCCCGGCCATGGAACAATCCATGGATGCTGCAGGCTATCCCATGTTTCCCTACATCATGTTCCGCCGCTGGCACGATCCCCGCAGCGGGCTGCGGAGCAGTGTGGCTGGACCCAGGTTCTCACAGGGCTACACCGCCGCACAGAACCGCATCGGGCTGCTGGTCGAAAACCATTCCCTGAAAGATTATAAAACCCGCGTCAGCAGCACCTATGAACTGCTGCATTTTCTCAGCGGATTTCTGAATGAACAGGCCGCCGGGATCATAGAACTCAGCCAGCTGGCAGACTTAAATGCCGCTTCAGCCGTATTCCGCCAACAACCTCTCTCTGTAAACTTCACCACCGGCAAAGACAGCATTATGGTTGATTTCCACGGTGTGGAATACGAAATAGAAAACAGCGACCTCACGGGCGGAAATTGGTTCAGATACCATCCCGACAGGCCTTTGACATTCAAAGTGCCTTATTTCAATCAGCAGGTCCCTTCCGCATTTGTCAGGATCCCGGAAGCCTATATCATCCCGCCCGAATGGAGCGAAGTCATTGAAAAATTAGCCCTGCACGGCATCCGTTATTCCGTTCTGGATAATCCGGTAAAGATCGGTGTGGAATCATATTATTTCACCAAGATAGAATACGGGAAGTCTTCTTTTGAAGGACGGCTCCAGGTCACTCCGACATTCGATACTATTACGGAAGAAAGAGATTATCCTGCCGGATCTGTCGTCATTCCAACAAACCAACGCACCGCAAGGGTAATTGCCCATATGCTGGAACCGGCTTCCCCCGATTCTTACCTGCAGTGGGGATTTTTCAATGCCATCTTCGAGATGAAGGAATACTTCGAGACTTATGTCATGGAGGAATATGCCCGGAAAATGATCACAGATAATCCGGGGTTGAAAGCAGAGTTTGAGAAATGGAAGGCATCAAATCCGGAAGCCACTCAGAACCAATGGGCACAGCTGGAATGGTTCTTCTTCAGATCGCCTTATATGGACAAAAAAAGGAATGTGTATCCGGTTGGGAGGATTTTAGACAGAATTATCCTCGAAAAAGTATTGCAAAATATAAAATAATTATAACAGCAAAAGTTCTTTGCTTTCATGCTCCAGGAGCCATCTTTTCCGCCATAATCCACCTGCATAACCCGTCAGGGAACCGTCTGAACCTATAACCCTGTGGCATGGCACAATGACACTCACCGGGTTGGCTCCATTGGCTGCAGCAACCGCCCGGATAGCTTTTAAATTGCCAAGCTTTAACGCCAATTCTTTGTAGGTAATAGTTTTCCCAAAAGGGATTTTCAGCAGTTCTTCCCAGACTTTTTTCTGGAATCCGGTGCCTTTCAAGTCGAGTTCCAGGTCAAATATTTCCCGTTTATAATTGAAGTATTCATCAAGTTGAATAAAACATTGAGATGCCATTTCACCCCGCCCATCCTCTTCATCCTCAATATTATCTACAAATACCAATGAAGTTATCCTGTTTTCATTGCTAATAATTCTTACCCATCCTATGGGTGACTTATAATAAGATTTCATTCTTTTAATAAATCCAATATTTTCGCATAAAAATAAACTTAATATTACCACAATACATCAGGACACAATAGGATTACACATTAGAAATAAAGGAATCTTCTTACACGAAGAAGACACGAAGAACCACGAAGAAAAAATTCCTTTACGTACCTTTGCGTCTTCTTTGCGTGACTTTGCGTGACAACTTTTAATCATCATCAGATTAAAACCCGTTCAGCTTCATCGTCACGGTCGGGATCAATAGGATAATCCCCAGAATAAACAAGATCAGGATCAGCGGCCACACCCATTTCAGCCATTTATCATATGGGATGCGGGCTACACCCAGCGCTCCTATTAGCACGCCTGAGGTCGGGGTGATCATATTAGTGAACCCGTCGCCGAACTGGAAAGCCATGACAGTGGCCTGGCGCGAAAGATGGATCAGATCAGAAAATGGTGCCATAATGGGCATGGTCAGGGCTGCTTTGGCAGATCCGGAAGGAATAACAAAGTTAATGATGGTCTGGATCACGTACATGGTGCTCACAGCCTGTATCTGGCCCACCTGGTGCAGCGTTGAAGCTAACCTGAAGAGAATGGTATCAATCACCCTGCCATCTTCCAGGATCACGATAATCCCTCCTGCAAGGCCTACGACCAAGGCGGCAGAAACAATGTCCCTGGCCCCGTCAAGAAACAGGCTCACCTGGCGGTTGCCGCCATAACCCATCGAAAGTCCGGAAGCGATACCCATGGCGAAGAAAAGTGCCGCGATTTCCATGATATACCAACCATATCCCATTACACCGATAATCAGGAAGATAATCGTAAATAACAGGATATTCAGGATGTAATAATGGACCGTCTTGCGCAGGGCCAGGATACTCGTGATGGCAAACAATGCGGTTGCGATGGGAATGGCAGGGAACCTCGCCGGTTCAGCGTTGCCGACCTTGACCTCTGATATGGGATAAGCGACTGAAAATAAGATAAGTGCGAAAAGCGTTAATCCAAACGAAATCCAGGCGGCTGAAGGGGTATGGAATTCGATGTGATCATCCTGGTCAGCGTTCCTTTCCCTCCAATGCGCGTCTACCGCAAATACCGGGGAGCGTTGCGGTGTCTTTTTAATTTTCCTTGCGTAAAGCAGTACAAACCCTATTCCCACGATATTGATAATGATCCAGCAGAAAAAGCGATACTCAAGCCCGGAAAACAGGGGCAATCCAGCGATCCCCTGCGCTATCCCGATCGTAAACGGGTTTAGCATGGCCCCGGCAAAACCAAGATGAGCCCCTAAATAGCACATGGATACGCCTACGATGGAATCGTATCCCATAGAAATAGCCAGTGGTACTAAAATGATCACAAAAGCGATCGTTTCTTCACTCATCCCGAAAATAGCCCCGAATAAACTGAACATCAGCATAATCAGCACGATCACAACATTATCCACTCCAATTGACTTGAAAAACCGCAGGTGCTCCAATTTTCTTGTAAACCTGATAAATGACATGATCCCGGCATCAAGCGCTTTGGTGCTGTTCATTATCCAGAATGCCCCGCCAATCATCAGGATAAAGACGATAATCCCGGCCTGGCGTGTGAATCCCTTATAAAGGGCACCAAATATCTGCCAAGTCTGCGGCTGGCTTTCCAAAGGATGGAAAACGAGCTGGCTGACTTCTTTTCCATCTACTATTTTCATCCCTTCGGCATAATCACCACCCGGCAGCAACCACGTGAGCACAGCTGCTAAAATGATCAATGAAAAAATTATCACATAAGTATGGGGAAACTTCATTTTCATAGTGCAAAATTCAATGTGCAAAATTAAAAGTTGAAGTTATTAAGTTCATAAATGACCACCTAATAACTACTTAATGACCATCCTAGAACTTCTCATCATACTTCGTCCAAAGATAATCCCCCAGTTTCCAGGCCTTATCGATCACATAGCTTCCCCATTGCCCTGTATAACCGGTCAGGAAAGCTTTTCCCTTATCCGTATCCTGCTTGTACATCTGAACTGCTTGTTGTTCGAAGGTTTTTTGTGAATCAAACAGTTCCTGCTGGATGGGGTTCCAGATGGCATCCACATCGCGGCGCATATCGCCCCAGCGCTGGGCCGTCAGTGTGCCAAGGCGGTTGAAGGCCCACCAGGCCGATTTATTGCTGAAGCCTTCGATGCGTCCATCAATCTTATATGGTTCCGGCAGGTCGGTCACACCGCAGTAAACCGGGATGTAAACCGAAGTGGAAACATTATCCATCGCCAGCCAGACCACCCCGCCGATGGGGTCGGGCAGGAAGTCACGGCACTGGATGATGGTGGCATACATGGTGTACCAGCGGGCGATCGTCCTTTCTCCCAGCCAGCCCCAGCCGCCGTTGATCTTGAACAGCTTGTTCGCATCGTAAGGCATGTGCGGATTGGCCAGTGGCGAGATCACTGATTTTCCGTTATCATCAGTGACGATCATATCTTTGGTCATATCGAACGGAGTTCCTTCGTAATAATCTTTGAAGATCGAAACCAGTTTTTCCAGGGCAACAGGTTTATCAGGTTTTACGGAGAAAGGAAAGTTTTCCGCATTGGGGTCCAGTTTCAGTGATGGGGCAATCAGGTCGAGCACACGCCATTCCCTGCGGCGCGATGCAAAAGAAGTGCGGCTTTCAGGGGCGTAGGCATAGCAGAATTCAAAATCCTCTTTCGAGTTGCACCAGCCTGAGTCGAGAGCAACCTGGAAGACATTCTCCGAAGCCAGGAAGTTAGCCTTATCTTTCAGGTTGATCTTCCGGATACGGCTGGCGTTTGCGTTAATTGCAACATGGTCGTCAGGCACCCGCTGGGCTACCCAGACCGAACCGATCTGTCCTTTTCCCGAACCCAGTATCTCGAAGTTCCAGACTTCTTTCTTATCGGCGATTGTCAGGCATTCGCCTGCATCATTATAGCCATATTTTGCCGTCAGTTCACCGGCCAGTTTGATCGCTTCCTGGGCTGTGGTGCAGCGTTCGATCATGAGCTGGCAAAGCATGGTGCAATCGATCAGTCCCTTGTCTGATTGCAATTGTTCCCTGCCGCCAAAGGTAGATTCGCCGATGGCAAGCTGGTGCTCGTTGATGCAAGGGTAGGCTGAGTTCACGTAAGCATGGGTATGGCTCACCTGCGGTATCTCCCCTGTTTTATTGTAAACGTACAATGGCATGGCAAAGGTATCGCATGGCACACGTTTGGTGATGTCACACATGGTGCCGGGAGCGTAATCTTTTGCCGGTTGGATGAATATCGAGGAACGCGTCCGGTGGCTGTCGTCGGTATGGGAAGTGATGACGGAGCCGTCAATGGTTGCCAGCCTTCCGCAGGTAATTGATGTGCAGCCGTCGGGTTCAGTGCCGACCCAGTCGGTTTGATCGACCTGTGAGATCACCTGTGAGGTCCATATACAGAAGAGGGCGAAGAAGAATACATTTATTTTTTTCATATTTAGAGGATAATTTATAGTTCAATCAGAAGCCAAATATAGTTCAATAAATCTCTTACCTTTGCATCTGGCATCAAGAATGGAATGAGCGAACCCATCAAGCACGAATGCGGCATTGCATTGATCCGGCTTCTTAAGCCGTCTGAACATTACCTGGCCAAATACGGCACTTCGTTCTTTGGCCTGAAAAAGCTGCACCTGATGATGCAAAAGCAGCATAACCGCGGACAGGATGGCGCCGGTATCGCCTGCGTGAAGTTCGACCTCGCCCCGGGGCATAAATTCATCGACCGGGCCCGTTCCAATTCAAGTACAGCTCTCACGGATATTTTCCAGACCGTTTACAGCCGTATCAACGACATCGGCGAAAAAAATGCCCGCCTTCTTAATGATTCCCACTGGCTGAAGTATCATGCCGAGTTCACCGGTGAACTCTTCATGGGACACCTGCGGTACAGCACCTTTGGTAAACAAGGGATCGAATTATTGCACCCGGTGCTCCGCAGCAACAACTGGGAAACCAAAAACCTGGTCATGGCCGGAAATTTCAACCTCACCAATGTCGATGAGCTGTTTGAACGCCTTATCGATCTTGGTCAGCACCCGATCGAGACTTCCGACACTATTACGATGCTCGAAAAGATCGGTCATTTTCTCGATGAAGAAAACGAACGGTTATACCAGGAATTCAAACAGGCCGGCCACCCGAAAAGGGACATTTCAGGACTGATCGCTAAACATCTCGATATTCAGGCCATCCTTACGCAGTCGAGCAAAGATTGGGACGGTGGCTATTCCATCATCGGCGCTATCGGGCACGGGGATGCCTTTGCCATGCGCGACCCTTCCGGTATCAGGCCTGCCTATTATTACAAAGACGATGAAGTGGTGGTAGTGGCATCTGAAAGACCGGTTATCCAGACGACTTTCAATGTGCCTTATGAATCCGTCAAAGAGATCAAACCGGGATATGCCTTGATAATCAAGAAAGACGGGCACGTTTCAGAACAACTATGCAAGGAACCTCTCGAAAGGAAATCCTGTTCCTTCGAACGGATTTATTTCTCCAGGGGTAGCGATTTTGAGATTTACCGTGAGCGGCAAAAACTGGGCAAAGCCCTGACCCCTGCTATCCTGGATGCTATCGACAACGACCTGGAAAACACAGTGTTTTCCTTCATCCCCAATACAGCTTCGGTTGCATTCCAGGGGCTGATGAATGAATTAGAGAAGGTCTGCGCCCGGATAAAAAAGGAAAAGATACTGCAACTGGGAAAGTCACTCACGCCTGCAAAACTTGAAGAGATCCTTTCCATCAGACCCCGGGTTGAGCAAGTCGCGGTCAAGGACGCCAAACTGCGTACTTTTATCACCCAGGATAAAGACCGGGATGACCTTGTCGGTCATATCTACGACATTACTTACGGATCGATAAAGAAAGGGGTTGATAATCTGGTCGTGCTTGATGATTCCATCGTTCGCGGCACTACGTTAAAGCACAGCATCATCCGGATCCTTGACCGGCTTCAGCCCAAAAAGATCATCGTAGCCTCCTCAGCGCCCCAGATCCGCTATCCCGACTGCTACGGCATCGATATGTCGAAACTTCATGATTTTATTGCTTTCCATGCAGCGATCAATTTGCTGAAAGAAACCAGGCAGGGACATATTATTAATGAGGTCTATAAAAAGTGCAGGGCACAGGCGAATTTACCCAAAGAAGAGGTAACCAACCACGTAAAAGAGATTTATAAGCCATTTACTGCAGAACAGATTTCGGCCAAGATAGCCGCGATGCTGACTACAAGCGAAACCAAATCGGCTATCCATGTTGTTTACCAGAAAATTGAGGATTTGCATGAGGCCTGTCCTGACCATAGAGGCGACTGGTATTTCACAGGTAATTACCCCACACCGGGTGGAAATAAGGTCGTGAACAAGGCATTTATCAATTACATAGAAGGCAGGGATGTCCGGCCTTACTGATTGATCCGGTTAAATTCTCCGCTGATCTTTCCGGCAAGTTCCAAAAATTCTTCTTTCGACAGTTCAAGTTTTGGCTTCCTGAAGTCAATATCGTAAACGGTATTGATAGGGACAAGGTGGATGTGGGCATGCGGGATCTCAAGTCCAAGAACAGCGATGCCAATCCTTTGGCAGGGTACAACTTTTTCAATTGCTAAGGCTACTTTTTTGGCAAAGAGGAACAGATCACGGTACATTTCGTCGTCTATTGCAAAAAGATAATCCACTTCCTGTTTTGGGATGACAAGGGTATGGCCTTTTGCAAGGGGACTAATATCGAGAAACGCAAGGAATCGATCGTCTTCTGCTACCTTGTAACAAGGGATTTCCCCATTGACGATCCGGGTAAAAATACTTGGCATGGTAATAAGTTATTTATCGTGTGACTTCAATAATCTCGAAATGCAGTTTTCCGGCAGGGACATCAATTTCCACCTGGTCGCCCACTACTTTTCCCAGCAATCCTTTGGCAATAGGTGAAGTGACAGATATCTTGCCCAGTTTGAGATTAGCTTCTGATTCAGGGACAATAGAATAGGACGTACTTGATCCATTCTTCAGATTTTTCAATCTTACCGTACTAAGGATAAGCACCTTCCGGGTATCCATTTTAGTTTCATCAATAATCCTGGCGTTGCTGATCTCATCCTGAATTTTTGCAATTTTCATCTCAAGCATGCCTTGTGCATTCTTGGCAGCATCATATTCTGCATTTTCCGAAAGGTCGCCTTTATCCCGTGCTTCAGCGATTTGTTTCGAGATGGACGGCCTTTCCACAGTAGTCAGGTAATTAAGTTCTTCCCTGAGTTTGTCAAGCCCTTCCCTGGTATAATATTTTGATTCTGCCATAATTTTTATTGATGTCATTTCGGTTAAAATAGCAAAAAGACCCTTCAGCGAGGGTCTCTTTGCAAGTACAAAGATACTGATATTATTCTTTCAGGTATTAATATTTCAATCGTACACCGAATGCCTGAGTGCCCCTGAAATTATCGGTAGTTTGGTAAGCATAGTCAATACCCAATATTAAACCGCTTTTCTTGCTGACCGGAACTTCGATGGTAGCGCCGAAGCTGACACCTTTATAAGCATTGGTCCTGTTGGGATCATTGACACCGGCAGTAATACCATTCTCATAAGTATAAGCACCGTGTAAAATTAAATACTCTTTCAAGCTATATTCAAGGCCAAGGGTAAACTGGTCTTTGGAAAAAGAGTTGGAAGTAAAATTACCTGCAAGGGTCAGACGGTTCCATTCTCCAATCAGGAAATCATATGAGGCTCCGATACGCAACTGGGTTGGTAATTCGAAACTTTCCGAGCGTTGGTAAACAGATATGGAATTATCATTTCCCTGGAAAAATGATTTGATAGAAAATCCATCACCGGTAAATTTCATAGCAGGACCCAGGTTACGCAATGTAATACCGAACTTGGCCTGGTCACGTTCACCTGCAACATACATAACGCCTGCATCGATTGAAATTCCCTGGGCGCTGGCATCGGGAATGGATTCAGAGATGATCCTGACGGTCAGGCCGGCGAAAATGCTGTTTGAAAAAGCTTTTGAATAAGAAAGAGCAAAATTCAAAAGATTGGGTTTATAAGTTGCACCAGTTCCATCCGGCTGATCGGTCGTTGTGACATCCAGATCTCCAAATTGCATGGAAAAAACTGATAACCCGATGACCCCGGTTTCTCCTGCCCTGACACCGAGTCCGAAATTAGAGATCCCTATACCGGAACCCTTCAGCCATGTAGTCTGGGTAAAACCTATATCAAGTTTATTAACAAAAGCCAAACCGGCAATATTGGAAAACATTGATTCAACTCCTCTGACATTGGAAGTGTTCACACCTCCCCAACCAGCGCTTCCAGCCCACGGATTAATAAGCAATTCAGGAGCTCCGGCCTGGCCGGACCTGTCTTTGTTACCAGCCTGCACCCCGGAAAAAGTGAAAGATAATGCAGTGATGATTGTCAGGGCTGCCAGGTATCTGTAAAAGTTCTTCATGGTAGATGAAATTTTATTATTAATCATTTATCCTAGCCTACTATTAAAACACATTAAGATCAGGAGTTCTCAATCCGCCGAACCACTTGATGATTTTCTCACCGTCATTGGATTTCACGTGGATGATATAAACACCCCCGGCGATCGGAACACCTGCAAAATTTTTGAGGTCCCAGTCAACAGATGTTTTCTCTTCATCTTTAGTGATTTGCCTGATCAGTGTGCCATTAACATTATAGATCGAAATAACGCATTGAACAGGCAGATTGGTTATCTTAACCCTGTTGTCAAGAGCATTCCGCTCATAACCTGAGCCTCCGGCGTAAGCATAGTAGGGGTTTGGAACAACCTGTATCAAATCCAGATCGCTTTTAGCTTTATCAGCATTATTCATCTCGGTGGCAACTGATTCGGTTTCGAAACGGTACATAGGCAGTTGCTTGTTCTGAGAGTTTGCAATGGAAAGAGAATCCATCGGCACAGAGTAGTACTTTTCATATGGCTTAGCGACCCTGATACGAATCTTCACATCATTATTAAGCCATTCCTTGCCATCGACTGAAAGTGGCATTCCCACCCACATAACAGAAGAGTACCAGGCCATTTCATAAACAATTGATGGCACTTCATGGACATTGTAACCATTCCTGATAAAGCTGCAGGCATCGTAAGCAGGGAAATTATATATATAGTTCTGCAGATTGCGCGTGATATGATCCATGATATAAACATAATGTTTTCCTCCGAACCTGGGATTTCTTGATAATGAATCTAAAATTTTGGATGTCGGATTATAGCGCATATCTCTTCCATTGTCTTCAGCCAACCAACTATCTTCCCCGAACATAATGTTCATCCTTTCGCTGGTTTCCACGTTAATGGCGTATCCGGGGAACCAGCTCATGCTGCTGTCGGAAATATAATTGGGGGCATTTGGATCATTGCTTGGACCACTGCCGACAGCGGCATAATTTCCATCTCTGTCAACCGAACGGGCAGCCCTGAATTTAAATCTTTTCACTCCACCCTCTGAAAGGTTATTATCCGGACACATTTCAATAACTGTCGCCCGTGACCATTTGGATTTATCAGAAGTAAATACGATATCTACACTATAAACATCTTCAATCAGGGAATACTGTTTTGAACTGCTATTATAGCATGGCCCGGTACTATCCTGGTCATTGGCTGCACAAAGGATATATGGAGCCCACGTGCCATTTATGATTCTCTCATAGTTCTGATTGGGGTCGAACGGTTTAACGGGCATGTTCCAGTCGCTGCTTCCACCATCTCGGTAAGTACCGGCACGGATCCAGTTTCTGGAATCTCCCGGAACATCGTTGTCTTCCACACCGCTAAGCCACCGGTAGGAGCTGTCCTGATAAGTGAGGGATGATTCAAGGATTCCGTTATTTACGGCAAGGATGTCATATATTGATATATAGCTGTTAGCGGTATTGTCGAAAATTTCCCCCAGCTTTTTTGGGCCCGGATTGTATATCGACTTCATATTCACTGAGATACCAAGATCAAGGAAGATTTGTTCATTTTGCTGATCCAGTGTTGCATCGGAAGGATAAACTTTACCTGTCGATTCATCCTCCAGGTGCCATGATCCCGTAATGAAACTGGCTGTATCGCCTCCTGCAACAAGAGCTTGATTTCCTGAGACATTGTAATTCTTCTTTAAATAAAGGGTATCAAATTTCAGGATATAACGTCCAGTGGAAACATTCAGCGGATCAATAATTTTGACGTTAACCGGACCAAAACCATTGACATACTTAGCTTCATAAGCAATAGGATACTTTGGATGGCCAAGCCGGACCGTATCACCATCAACTACAGAACCCACCGGTTCTTTCGACATGATTTCGTCTATTGTTTCCTGCGTAAATTCCAGGATCATACCATCGTTGCCCTGACCTTCGATGCGGGTAACTGCAGGGCCATCGCCATAGCTTGAATTCATGACCATTCCATTGATGGTTTTATGCGGGATGGCAGTATAGGTTTGGATATTCTTACGACCGGGCAGATAGGATTGCTTTTGGCCAAATTTACCTATCTGGTCTTCAGGATTATAAGGAAGATATTCATTGTAAGCATAAGCAATGATGGTGTAATAGTATTGCTTGTGATTGACAAGCCGATTATCTCCGGTGGCAAATAAATCTGTAGTCACCCGGAAAGAGTGCTGAATACCTTCATCTCCGCCATCAACAACTTCATCTACAGGGATATTAAATCCGAGCTCTTTGTTGAAGTAATGGTTGATGATACGCCCCACGCCGTTTTTCGTGTCGAACTGTGCGACGCGTCTGACCTGGTCCGGATTGAAATTATTACCATATTCATCTTTGGCAACGCCCAATGTCACCGAAGCGTCTTTCAACTGAAAGACCTGATAGCCTTCAAAGCGGTAAAGAGAATCGCTTCTTTGCTCAGGATGAGCCGGATTAGGTTGAAGAATATTCGGGTCAAACTCTGCATATTTTTCCTGATAGTTATTCGACCCTTTGGGATTATCAATATAGACCAGCAATTCGCGGTCCAGCTCACGGATTACCAGGTCAGGAGCATTGGGGCCATCAATGACCTTAAAGCAGTTATCAAACAAAGCCTGGCATTTATCATCGACTGTCCTCAGCAACTCGACTGAGGCCCAGGGTCCGCCTGCTGATGCCCTTGCCCATGGAATACCTACAGTGATGTAATTGACAGCTCCCGGTTTCAGGGTAAAGGGTCCGGCAGATTGCATAAAGCGGCGGTCATTAGGGACATTACCTGCTTCTTCCTCAGTCCAGTACTTTCCGTTTTGGTTATATCCGCCATTAGGTGGCTGGAATCTTGTTCCCCAGTTACATGGGTCGGAATCACCCGGGAACATGAATTCACATACCGGCCCGACAGCTCCTGAACTGCTGTGAGCATTACCGCCATAAAGCATCAGGGTATTGTCCTTCCAGATACCCCTGAGGAAGTTATAATATTCCGATGCCACACTTGGGTCTGACATGTAATCAGCTCCCCCGTTGTTATGGTAAACGAACCTTCTCATCCCGTAACGTTCATCGTCAACAATCCCGTTGCCGAAATTTACGCCGTTGATAGCCATCTGGTCTACTTCAAAGTTCTGGCCTTGTCCGATCAGGTTGCAATCACCGGTAAATCCGGGATTATCATATCCGTCCGGGTCAATGTACGGGCCCTGGAAAAAGTCAACTCCGATAGCAGGAGGTTGAGACCCGTATGCTGACGGTTCTCCGCTGCCATCGATAGCCTTCCCGTTATAACAATAACCGAGTCCTCTTAAAACATCACAGCCTACAAAGTCGTCCCATGCATAACCCAGGTCGGTGTCAACCCAGGGGCAGAAGTATGTTTGAGTTAATTCAAATGTCGACCGGTTAATGATCTCATAAGAATAGAAAGTCATATTATTGATTTCATCATTGGTGGCAAAAGCAAAGGCCTGGGCCCTGACTTCCATACCGATCGGAGATCCCTGGGTTTCAGTATGCGTATTGCCTTTGTCATTGAAGATCCACCATAATGTCTGGTCGCCTTTGATGACCTGATCAACCAGGATACTGCCAACAAGAGGAACTTTATAATTCGTCAATTCTTCTTCCATAGTCCTTGCCGGAATATAATTCGGGTCGCCGGCAAAATTGATCGGGCAAAGTTCGTTTTTAATATCATAATATGGATAGTCTCCATTATTCGGGTCATATTCTCCATCCCCGTCGACATCCCGGAAGGGGGCCAGGTAATAGCTCTGCAATTTAGCTACATCGCCATGGGCCGGCCAGTCGATTATTGATTTGGGAATGCTGTAGCCCGGGAAATCCACGGTTTTGTTATCACTGATCCACCATGACAGGAACTCATCAACTTCCAGGCGAGTAATAGGATAATGTTTGTCATATTTCGAACAGGTTTCCTGGTCAACGGCAGCTGTACCATCCGTGGTCAGCGGGCCTGACCAGTAATCATTACCAACCTGCCGGTAACGGAGAGCGGCCAATTTGAGCTGGTTGTTGATATCAAGGCCTCCGATCCAGAGTGATCCTGAGAACATGGACGTGGCTGTTCCTGATTTAGGAATAAAATACTGGGCTCCGATTCCACCCGGAAGATCCCACCACATATCACCCCCGGTGTTGATCCTGCATCTGACATTGTTAATGTCCAGGAAACGGAAACCGGAAGCTGCAGAACATCCCGCAGCCGTGGATTTAATGGCGCTTGTATTTTTGTTTGGTCCCACAAATTCCCTGGAAAAGGCAACACCTGTCAGTAGTAATCCTATTAGCAATAAAGATAGGAACCGATAGATATTTCTCATTTTCATATTATAATTTCTTATGATTTTCATTTTCAAGTATGGTTCAGTATTTACTTAGAAGTTAAAGATTACACCTAAGTGGATAGACCTGGGATTGCTGTAATTTCCCGGATTGTTTACGGCAATGGAATACAAATCCCGGTAAGCCTGTTCACTGATAGCTTCGCTGATCTGCTTTTGGGATTCCGCCGCAGTCAGATAACCATCGTCATTGGCATTCCCGGTAAATGAATAAACCCCCAGGATATTTCTGGCATTCAGGACATTGTTTATACGCAGATAAACATTGACAATACCTTCGCGTTTATTTTCACCATTACCCATAGTGAAGTGAAAGTCCTTGTCGATCGTTGCATCCGTTCTGAATTGCCAGGGGCCGCGGGAGCCAAAATAGGTACCTTTAACCAGGTTTGTCCCGGCCTGGTTGATTCCAACGACATTTATCGACTGGGTATAGGGTGTCCCCGATCCTCCGTTAACCGTAAGCGTAATACCAAAGTAACTCAGCCATTGGACCGGAGGTTTCCCCGACTTGGTCCTTTGACTTACAGGGCCATTATATTCCGCTCCGCCACCATAATGGTAATCAAAGAAGATGTTGAAGGAATGGCGGCGGTCTGACTGAATCGGGTAAGTAGTCCTGAGGTTTGGAACACCGGAAGCGATCAGGGCTTCAGTAGTGGTCTGGCTGGATCCTGTGGCATCGGCAAACTGAAGGGTATAATATGCACTAAGCCTCACGTTGCCGGTTTTTCTGAGATCATACTGAACAGTCAGACCTTTAACCGTTCCAAAATCGATATTATTATAAGAGGTGTAATCTTTCGGATATGCGCCTGTATATCGATAGACCTGGAGCATATCACGCATTTCCCGATAGAATGTGACCAGCTTTACCGAGGAAGAATTCGACAGTTTCTGCTGGAAACCCACTTCATAGTCGATCGTTTTCGTTGGTTTCAGACCAGGGTTATTGATTCTTCCTGAAACATTATTAAAGAAATAATAAATGGAAGGGTCTGCAAAGGCGCTATTGGTCGGTCGTTGCGTAAGCACATCATAATGTGCAAAGAATAAAGCTTCATCAGAAATAGGGAAAGAAAAAGCTACACGGGGCATGATGGCCCATTGGGGTTCATAATCCTTAAAAGCTGCGATAGTTGGTCTTTCTAAAGTCGGGTCAACCAGGTAAGGTGAGATACCGGAACCTACATCAAGAGTAGTCGGGTCCAGAATTTCAGCACCACTGGCATTAAACCAGTCATATTCGTTGCGGTAACCAACGATTTGGGTTGGATTATTGACATTATCCACGTAAACAACATAATCCGGGCCCATATTGGAAGGGTGATCGACAGGTTCACCACCAACGCTCTGGACCTCTTTGACCGAATAAGCCTGGTAAATCAGGAAGGGGTCTTTCAGCATCTGCTGGTTAGCATCAAAGCGGTCAGCACGAAGGCCAACATTGAAGATCAGGTCACGGAAAGCAAATTTATCCTGCAGGTAAAAAGCCATGTAATTAGGCTCATAAGCGCCGATTTCACGGGTATAGTTCCCGTTTTCATCCATCTTATTAAAGAAATCCTCAAAGCTTGGACGGCTGGTCAGTTTATTTCCTTTGTAATCAAAACCATTGTATCCGACATAGGGGGAAATCCCGTCATTTAGCAATTCATCTGCGCTGAACATATCAACTGAGAATATTTCATTCCCGTAATTAATAGTGTGTCTTACACCATCTTTATCAAAATAATTGATCGAATTAGTATTAAAATCATAAGAGTCAATATCGATAAAGTCGAGGCCATCAGTAGGCAGGCCAAGTTTTTGCCGGAGGTTATAATCAAAAGTTCTTTGAGATATCTCATCATACTTTCGGTAATATTTAATTGTATCAAGGTTGGAACCTTCTACTACAAAAGGATTTTCAATATCAAGTTCACGGATATGGAAATTGGTGATTAGCCTCATGAGGCCCCAGAAGCCTGCGGGGGCATAACCGTAACCCCGGTCACTTCTCTGGTCATATTGAAAGCCAAATTTAAACTCATGGTTTCCAATGTCCATGGCACCGGAGACATTTACGGCAAACTGGGCATTATCAAATTCATTATAACCTGATTGCAGGGCACCGGGAGCTGCCCAGAGTCCATAAACATTATCAGGGCCCTGTCCATTCAACAGACCGCCGCCTAATTGGATCTGGCCGAGATTTTGGTAATTCCCAAAAGGCTGTCCGGTAAAGAGGTCATAATAGGATGTAGTATAATTGGCAATGAGCGGGTTGAAGTTGAATGGATCAAAAGTAACCAGCGTGTCAAAATCCCAGCTGTTCAATTGCCAGGCCTGATCATAGTAATTACCGTTAACTGTATCAGAACCAATCTGATAAGTCGGCATTTTGTAAGTAGTGTATTTTCCCAGGTAACCATATTTAAATAGGTCTTGCTGATGATCCGCGTCTTCATTATAACCGCCATCACGGGTGTAGTCAGCCTGAATGGAGTAATAGACATTTTTAATCAGTGATGTACTCTCCTTGTCTGACGGGAAGCGCTGAGTAAAGCGGCCGAAGACCCTCCAGGTGTTCCTGACCTGGTGCTGGTTCTTGTCGTAATTGAACAGGGAGTTAGCATAGTCGAAATTATTTGAACTCAGCGCGTAATAAGAACCCCCGAAAGTCAGGTTGATAGTTTCGGTGGTCCTGATATCGATCTTGCCAGTCAGGTTGATATCGTAATTGCTGGTATTCTGGGTGGTTTTAATTTTTTCCAGGTCGCCTTTTTCAGTGTAGAGGACATTCGCGTAAGTCCCGGCTCCTTCAGCAGCAGGTCTTAGCGGGTTTACTTCCAGATATTTCAGGTAATCATCCTTTGCCTTGTAAAAATCGGTGCCGATGGGTCTGCCATCCCTATTGTAATTAAAATCCCCGGCGATAAAAAATCCCAGGAGGGAGGTTGTCCTTTTACCGTTTTCATCTTTCTTGGAAAACAACGGGCCATTAATATTAAGTCCAACGCGGTTATAACCGAAAGGATCCAGAAACTCCGAAGTTTCAAGTTCCATACCCGCCCCGAAATTACGGGAAGGCCCTTTGGTCGTAACATTGATGATACCCCCGGTTGCATCGCCGTATTGGGCCGGCACGCCGCCAAGGACCACGTCGACCTGTTCGATAGAGGAAGCAGGAAGGTTAGAATAGCCCCTGACCCTAATCCCGTCGATGTACATAACTGTGGCATCTTCACGCGCTCCTCTGACACGTCCGCGCTCACCGTCGGCTGAGAAAACGCCCCCTACCGTCGATGCGATGGAGTTAGCCGACCGGTTTGGCATCTTGGCAATTTCTTCCGAAGTCACGGAGGCTCCGGAAGTTGTCTGGTCCTTGGAAATCAAAGGAACAGCATACTCTTTGACTTCGAATTCTGTAAGCATTTGTGCCGTCGACTCCATTTCTATATCGAGAAACTGGATATTGTCTGCCGCGATGGCCACACCTTTATACATAGTGGGTTTATAGCCAACATAAGTGGCTTTTACATCGTACTTTCCCGGTGGGATAGGTTTGATCATGAAATTCCCATCGAAATCGGAGGCCGACCCACCAACGTTGGTTCCTCCTACCTCTACCACAATATTCACAAACGGGAGCGGCTCCCGGGTGTCTTTATCAAGCACTTTGCCTTTAAGCACACCTGATTGTGAAAAAACTAACAAGTTGGCAGAGAGAATGATGCCAAAAGTGAAGAGTAACTTTCTTAACATACCATACAAATTTATGTTAGGTTAAATATTGCGCGAATTTGAAGCGGGTAAAGTTATAAATAAATACTTGTATTCTCCAAAAATTATTAAAAGTGCATTTAAAAATATTTAAGTTAGGATTGACCTGATCAAACATAAGGCCTGTTAAGGATTTCCGAATATATCACTGCCTGCCTTAGATCCACTCTAGCCCTCCAATCTTCAATCTTATCGTTTTCTGCCAATAATTCATCTTCTTGTAAATCAGTATGTTCAGTTTTTTTTATATAAAATGGAGTATCCATCTCCTCAATAGAACTGATGCCACTAAGTTTATACTCCTTTTCGAAGGCCGTTTCCTCTAATTCCGGTGCCATTCCATCAGTTGTCGAAGCTTGAGTTACGGGAACAGGCACAACTTCAATTGATGGTCCTTCACCGAATATATCCTTCATTGTCGGAAAAGGAGAAGATATATCCCGGGGTTGAGGTCTGGGTTGTTCCCGCCGTGCCGCTTCACTCTTCTTCTGTGATTTCCGGTAAAACGCAAATGCCACCCAGGCAAACAAAGCGATCAGGTAAATAAAGTCGTCCATGGTTGAATCATTCTGGTTGAGATAAAAGTAATAAAATCGGCGAAAGGTACAAATAATTAATCAGTTAACGGCTCGGGGTAATCAGTTTACGGTGAAAAGATTAAGGATAAATAATTGATTATAAATTAAATATGATTTCCATAATTTTATCCTTTTTTCTTCGGGAGACCGGGACACGGGTTCCGTCAGTCATTAAAATATAACCGCCATCATGCCTGATAAAGCTTTTTATATACTTTATATTGATTAGATGAGACTTGTGGGGACGTATAAAACTATGCTGGCTGAGTAATTCTTCATTTTCTTTCAACGTTTTTGAAACCAGTAATTTTCTTCCATCAACAAAATAGAAATAGGTATAGTAATTATCAGACTCGCACCGGATGATATCTTCGACACTGATCACATGGATCATTTCAGAAGTGGAAAGTACGATCTTCTGACTGCCTTCGCCCTGGGTCCTTAAATTTTCCGGTATAGTCTCCAGATTTCTTTTCTTCACATTTTCAGCCTTTTTCTTTTCAACCCTTTTAATGGCTTCGGTAAGCTCCTGCGGAATGATTGGTTTTAACAGATAATCCAGAGCGCTGTATTTAATTGCCTTGATGGCGAACTGGTCGAAGGCTGTTGTAAAGATGATCTCAAAATCGACTTCATCTAATTCTTCTAAAAGCCTGAATCCACTCCCATCTGGCATTTGAATATCAAGAAAAATAACATCCGGAGGGTGTTTCCTGATTTCCTCCAATCCTTTCCGGTAACCATCGGCTTCTGCAACAACCTCCACCTCAGGGCAATATTTCTCAAGTAAGTGGCGAAGTGTTTCCCTCGACATTTTTTCGTCTTCAATGATAATAGCTTTAATCATGGTAAGGATTTTAAATTTCTTTATATTGTATTGTGAACTCCACCCTTGTGCCTGAAGGTTCCCCATGTTCATCTTTCAGGTCAATGATCTTGACTGAAAAGTTTTTCCTGCTTTGCTTATTGAATATTTCAATCCTTTCCTGCGTGATGGTCATGCCCCTCGGTTGCCTTTTTATGCCTGACCTGTCCCTTATCTCGATAGCTTTCTCTCTTCCAATCCCGTTATCCTGAATAATACACAGCAATGTTCCCGTATTCAGCCGTTTGAGTGAAATTTCCAGCAAACCTGGTTTCGGGCTATTTACAAATCCATGAATGATGGCGTTTTCAACGTAAGGCTGAAAAAGCATCGGGGGAATTTCAACAAACTCTTCATCAATAGCAGAGTCTCTGTTAATCTGATAATCGAATTTGTCATCAAAACGAAGTTTTTCCAAATCCATATAATAAGTAAGCGCCTTCAGCTCATCTTTAAGGGTTATGAAAGATACTGTTGAATTGGCCAGGATCATTCGCATAAGATGGGAGAACTTGGCCAGGTAATTGACTGTTTTATCCGTGTCATTTAGAAGCACAAAGTTCTGAATAGCATTTAAGGAATTAAAAATAAAATGAGGGTTCATCTGCAGCCGTAATGCTTTTTGCTCTAATTCAAACACCTGCTTCTCGATAAAAAGCATTTTTTTCTCAACTTCATGTTTTCTTTTAATGTTTTTAATCCTTAGAATGATGATGCTCCACAAAAGCATGACCAGGACCAGTATAAAAAACATCCGGAAAATCCAGGTTCTCCACCAGGGGGGACTGATTATGATTGTAAGGCTGATACCATCCTGGTTCCAGATACCGTCGTTATTAGACCCGGTAACCAGAAAATAGTAGGTCCCGGGGTCGACCTTGCGGTATTCTGCCCGCCGTTGACCGGCATTGGCAAATACCCACTCTTCATCATAATTGTCAAGCTTATAGCGGTAAAGGTTCTTGGATGGATTTGTATAGTCAAGACCTGAAAACTCAATTGAAAAGAAATTTTCTGTATAGGGAAGCCTGATGATCTCTCCATTTTCAATATCTGTATCAATCAGATCGTTTAAAATCCTCAACCCGGTAAAGACCATCCGTGGCGGGACCCTGTTCAGCGTAATTTCCCTTGGGTGAAAAATATTAATCCCATTCATCCCCCCAAAATACATCTCTCCATTAAGGTTCTGAAAATAAGCACCGGCATTGAATTCATTACCCTGCACTCCATCTTTGGTATCATAATTCACAAAGATCCCGTTCAGCGTATTAAATTTTGATAAGCCCCAGTTTGTGCTTATCCACAGGTTGCCTTCCGCGTCTTCCAGGGTTGCATAAACAACATTATTAGGAAGGCCATTCCGTTCAGTGTAAACTTTAAATTGCTCATTAACCGGGTCAAAGCGGTTAAGGCCCTCACCCATGGTCCCGATCCAGAAAATCCCGTTGTTATCCTCGTAAATTGAGAAAATCCTGTTACTACTGATGGAATATGGGTTTGAAGGATCGTTCCTGAAGACGTTGACCGACTGAAGATCGGATGATATCTTATTCAGACCGTCATTGGTCCCGATCCAGAAATTTCCTTCCCGGTCTTCATAAATGGACCATATTCTGTTATTACTTAAGCTGATTTTGTTCCCAGGGTCGTAACTAAGAAGCCGGCACTTCCCGTCTGAAGGATTCAGGATATTTATCCCCCCATTGACTGTTCCAATCCATATTCTTCCTTTACGGTCAACGATCGTCGTAAGTATATTATTCTCGATGAGAGAATATGGATCACCAGGATCATGGAAATATCTTGTAATCTTTCCGGTTTTCCTGTCAATCCTGTTCATTCCGCTACTTTCGGTCCCAACCCATAAATAGCCGGAACTATCGAGAACTATGGTCCTGATTTTATCACTTGAAAGGCTTTCAGGATCTGCCGGGTTGTGCCTGATAAAGGAAAACCTGTCGTTTTTCCGGTCAAAGATATTTAAGCCACCGTAAGTTCCGATCCAGGTCAGATTATTTTCATCTTCCATAATAGCATAAACGATATTATCCGACAAATTGTTCGGATCAACGGGGTCATTCTGGAAATGGGTAAACCGGCTTGGACTCTGGTCAACTTTATTCAGACCTTTATAAGTACCGATCCAGATCGCACCGGCCTGATCCTGGTATATGCTCCTGATGTCGTCATTACTGAGGCTTGTCGTACTTCCACCTGATTTAAAATGACTGATCAGATTCAGAGAAGGATCATATAAATCAAGCCCGTTGTTTGTGCCTATCCAGACAGAACCTTTAGTGTCGATAAGCAAAGTGTTGACCTGGTTTCCGGAAAGGGTGCGATCCTCATTCTCTTCAACTCCCATGTGATGGATAATACCTTTTTCGGGATTAATAATATAAATACCATTAAGGGTAGCTGCATAAATATTGCCCTTTTCGTCATATGCAAGGTCCTTAACGTAATTACTTTTTATAAATTCAGCTTTCGTGGGGTCAGATTCCATCTTATAATCCTTAAAGCTTTGTTTTTCAATATTAAAGCAATGAATACCTGCATGGGTCCCAATCCAGAGGCTTCCTGACCGATCTTCGATAACACGTGAAATAAAGTTGGATAAGGAGCTATCGGAATTACGTTCAAAAAAATTATAGGAGGTAAAAATCCTCCGGCCCTTATCGAAACGGTTCAGCCCGAAAGAGGTGCTGATCCAAAGTAATCCCTGTTTATCCTGGAATACATGATTTATAAAATCATCGCTGAGGCAGTTGGTATTACCCGGTTTATAATGGAACTGCCCGATATTGCCGGATTTCCGGTCAAGCAGGTTCAAACCGTTATCCGTCCCTATCCATATATTTTTCTCATCATCTTCGCATAAAGTATTGATAGTAGGGTTACTCAACCCGTTCTCGGTATTATAAATAACGAAATCATAGCCGTCATATTTATTCAACCCATCCCAGGTCCCGATCCAGATAAAACCCTGGGCATCCTGGAGTAGGCAATAAGTAGAATTTTGAGATAAACCCTTCACCGTCAACGTCTTTTCAGTAGTCAGCCGGTCAAATTTAATATTGGTTTGTTGGGCATTAACAGGTTGCCAGCGTAAAAAACACACCATGAATGAAGCCAAAATCCAAAGCAATAACCTTGCTGTTATCGCATAAAATTTAGCGCGGTCCGATGCATATAGCGTGGGCTGGTTCAACGTTTCCGGGATTTATTTAATTGCTTTGATTGCCTTTCGGTTTCCCGCATCATCTTAAGTGTTCCTTTGGATTGGATCTTTTTATGACCATTCACACTTTTCTCGTATGCTTTTTGTTCCTCAGCCACCTGTTTTTTCTCCTGCCTCTCATAATATTTTTCTTCGCGGGCCGCAGTTATGCATGATGTCGCCAATCCCTGGATAAGCAATAATAGAACTAAAATCTTAAATATTCTGTTCGCCACCTGTCTCATAAAATTACTGCTAAATTATGCATTTTAGCCTGTTGATTTACATATGGATATACCTTGTGAATAAGATGCGGGTTAATCTATCTTTTCGGGATAGAAAAATAACCCTTTTTCGTATCTTTGCTTATAATTCATTGAAGGAAAAAAGATGAAAGGATTTAGAAATTTTTTTCTGGCAGCCGGATTATTTACAATTATTATTGGCGCCCTCATTACTGCTTGCAATAAAGATAATGGGGACAGGTTGCCATTGCCTCCGATTGATATTACAATCGATCCCAATTCAACTATTTACCAGGAGCTGAATATTGCAGGCGGTTGGATGTACCTTGATGAGACAGACGGAGCTGAATCCCCGAGCCGCGGGATCATAGTCTACAGGCTTACTGAAGACCAGTTCTTAGCCTTTGAAAGAACCCCGCCCTTTAAGCCCGATAGCTGCTGTAACGCTGCAAAAACAATCTGTACCGCGCTTATTGTGGATTTTCCTTATGTAATGGACACTTGTACCATATCGAAATACCTGATATTAGATGGCTCACCGGTTTCAGGCCCTTCCAGCATGTCTTTAGGGATGTACGCAACTGAGTATTACGGGGATTTGCTGTATATTCACAACTAAATTCCAAATTTCAAGCACCAAATTCCAAACAAATTCAAAAACTCAAATTTCAAATCTCAAACAGTTTAGGTATTTTAGATTTTGAAGTTTGTGATTTGTTTGGTGCTTGGAATTTGGAATTTGGATTTTTTAGTATCTATAGTGGTCCGGTTTATATGGCCCTTCTTGTGGCACGCCGATATAGGCGGATTGTTCGTCGGAGAGTTTGGTGAGGTGAACCCCTATATGTTCAAGATGGAGCCGTGCTACTTCTTCATCAAGTTTTTTCGGCAACCGGTACACATCAATCTTATAGTCGTTCTGCCACAAGTCGATTTGAGCCAGGATCTGGTTGGTGAATGAATTACTCATGACAAAGGAGGGGTGGCCTGTGGCACATCCGAGGTTTACAAGCCGTCCCTCTGCCAGGACATAGATGGTGTGGCCCTCCGGGAATATATATTTGTCAACCTGGGGCTTGATATTGATCTTTTGGATCCCTTTAAGTTCATTAAGCTGGTTGACCTGAATTTCGTTATCAAAATGCCCTATGTTACAGACGATAGATTCTTCTTTCATCCGCCGCATGTGTTCCAGTTTAATCACATCCTTATTGCCTGTGGCCGTGACGAAGATATTACCCCTTGAGAGCGCATTTTCAAGTGTATTGACTTCAAAGCCTTCCATGGCAGCCTGTAGGGCACAGATCGGGTCGATTTCCGTAACGATCACCCGGGCACCGTAAGATTTCATCGATTTAGCGCATCCCTTGCCCACATCTCCGTAACCCATGACCACTACCACCTTGCCGGCAATCATGATGTCAGTTGCCCTTTTGATCCCATCTGCCAGCGATTCACGGCATCCATAGAGATTATCAAACTTCGATTTGGTAACCGAATCATTGACATTTATGGCCGGGACAAGCAGCTCACCACGTTCCTGCATCTGGTAGAGACGGTGAACCCCGGTGGTGGTTTCTTCAGAAACGCCTTTCCAATCCTGGACTGCTTTATGCCATTTCCGGTTATCCTCTATGTAGATCTTGCGAAGGAGGTCGAAAATGGCGACCTCGTCCTGGCTATCGGTAGCCCGGTTCAGGAATGCAGGGTCTTTTTCAGCCTGTAAACCCCAATGCAGGAGCAAAGTGGCATCGCCTCCATCATCGACAACCAGGTGCGGTCCTTTTCCTCCCGGGAAAGAAAGTGCCTGGTTCGTACACCACCAGTATTCCTCAAGGTTTTCGCCTTTCCATGCAAAGACCGGGATGCCCTTTGCAGCAATGGCAGCGGCAGCATGGTCCTGCGTAGAAAATATGTTACAGCTGGCCCATCTTACTTCGGCACCCAGTTCGATAAGAGTTTCGATCAGAACGGCCGTTTGGATGGTCATATGAAGGGAACCCGAAATACGGGCGCCCTGCAGCGGTTTTGAGGATCCGTACTTTGTCCTTAACGACATCAGCCCCGGCATTTCTTTTTCTGCTATTTCAATTTCTTTACGACCCCAGTCAGCCAGGATTAAATCCTTCACTTTATATTTCAAAGCGCTATCTATTAAAAAGTTATCCATGTTTCTATTTTTAAGCCTGCAAAGTTACGATAAATGTTTTTCGGGGCAGCATTTCCGGGAATTAATCCTTTAAGGAAAATCACAGGATTCTTTAAGATTCCAGATGAATCTTGTATTTTTGGAAGATATTTGGGCATCCTTTTATGGCTGAACTCTTCAGAAAAATAATTGACGGGCATACATTGTATGCAATATGGAAGATCTCGGAGAGCGTTGAAGAACTTCGATCAGCTATCAGATTACGAGAAGAGGAAGAGACTCTTTATCAATCATTTGTTGCCGAAAGCCGGAAAAAGCAATGGCTTGCCTACCGGCTCCTGATAAGGGAGTTGCTTAAACCGGACGAATTTCCTGTTGAATATGATGTTTCAGGAAAGCCATTCCTTGCCGGGAGCGATTTTCATATATCCGTTACCCATACGGATGACCTTGCCGCCGTGATCATCAGCTGTCATGCGAGGGTCGGAATCGATATGGAAAAGATCAGGCCCCGTATTGAAAAAGTAAGGGAAAAATTTCTCAACCCGGAAGAATCTGCCTTAATCGGAAAGGAGTGGGAACTTGAGCAGTTGACCCTGGCCTGGTGTGCCAAAGAAGCGCTTTACAAATTGTACGGTCAGAGGAATCTTGATTTTCGGGATAATATTTTTGTGGATATCCCGGCTAAAGCCGGGATGAAATTCATTGCGGAGATCCGCTTTAGCGGAAAACGGGATAAATACCAGTTATTCAGTGAGCTGAACGGTGATTATATCCTGGTGTATTTGCTGGACGCAGCGATTTAATAGGAATCACAAAGGCTTTTACATTATTTTGTATTTTTGCAGCAGACTAACGGGTATGAGCATTTACGAAAAGATCCTGAATAATAACTATCGCAAATCATTTGCGGTATTAATCGACCCGGATAAATACGACGTAAAGGGACTAAACCTCCTCATTTCATCCGCCAGTGAATGTTCAGTTGATTTCATTCTTGTCGGCGGTAGCCTGCTGACCTATGATCACCTGGATGACACCCTGAAAACCATCAAAGGCCAGACAGATATTCCGGTCATCCTTTTCCCCGGAAGTATTTTGCAGATCAACGAGAAAGCCGATGCTTTACTATTGTTGTCCCTCATTTCGGGGAGAAATCCCGACCTGCTGATCGGAAAACATGTCATTGCGGCGCCATATCTGAAAAACAGCAGCCTGGAGATATTACCTACCGGTTACATGCTCATAGAAAGCGGACCGATAACCACTGCGCAATACATCAGCAATACGATCCCCATACCCAGGCTGAAGGATGATATTGCGATATGCACAGCCATGGCGGGAGAGATGCTCGGGCTCAGATTGATTTATATGGATGCCGGATCCGGCGCTGAATGGCCTGTTTCGCCTTCTATGATTAAAAAAGTGAAGGAAAATATTTCCATTCCCCTGATTGTTGGGGGGGGTATCCGAACACCGGAACAGGCAATGGTAAGCTGTAAAGCCGGGGCGGACATGATCGTGGTCGGAAATGCTATTGAAAAGGACTATTCCTGCTTAAAAGAGATTGCCCATGCGATTCATTCGTCCTGAAACAGATTTCCTCTTTCTGACCAATGCATACGACCAGATGACCCAGTCATTCATTTCAAAATAAATAATTACCAAAATGAAGATAATCAGGTATTTATCAATATTGATCCTTTTTTACCCGCTTATTTCTTTCCCGCAAAAAAAACTCACCATCGAGGATGCAAGCGGAATGAACAGGGCCCTTTATCCCACCACCCTGCGAAACCTCCAATGGCTGGGCTCAAGTGACCGGTTCACATATCTTGAGAATAACGCTATTCTGATCAGAAAGGCAACAAGCACTATTTCTGATACGCTTATGCGGTTCAGCGAATTCAACAAGATCCTGAAAAAATCAGGCATCGACACACTTGCAAGAATACCTTCCATCAGCTGGCTCGACGAGTCTTCATTTACTTTTACCGGGAAAAGCAGCGTTTACCTTTTAAACTATAAAAATCAAACGGTCTCGTCAGTCAATAAGTATCCTGAAGAGGCAAAGAATATCGATTCAAATCCGGATGGGAAGTTGATTGCTTATACGCTGAAAAATAATCTTTTCATTGCTTCGTCAGGTAAGCTGATCCAAATCACGAATGATGAAAATCCCGGTTTCGTGAACGGCCAGATTGTCAGCCGGAATGAGTTCGGCATTAATAAAGGCACCTTCTGGTCACCATCCGGGAAATACCTTGCTTATTACAGGAAAGATGAAACCATGGTGACTGATTACCCGCTGGTCAATATCGATAGCCGGGTGGCAACTGAAGAAAAGATTAAATACCCGATGGCCGGGATGGCCAGCGAACAGGTCAACTTAGTGATCTATAATATCGCAGATGGAAGTTATATGACAGTCAAAACCGGCGAGCCGGCCGAACAGTACCTGACTTCGGTAACCTGGGGCCCTGATGAAAAAGATATCTACATCGGTATCCTGAACAGGGGGCAAAACCATTTGAAATTAAACCGTTATGATGTGATGTCAGGTAATCTGGAGCAAACTCTTTTTGAAGAAAAGAATGATAAATATGTAGAGCCTGAACATCCTTTATTCTTCCTTAAATCTGATCCCGGACAGTTCATCTGGTTCAGTGAGCGCGACGGGTACCAGCATTTATACTTGTATGATACCAAAGGCAGCCTGATCAGGCAATTAACCCAAGGGCCCTGGGTGGTCACCAGCCTCCTTGGAACAGATCCAAAAGGGAACAAAGCCTTCTTTCTTTCCACAAAAAACAGCCCGCTCAATGAAGATATCTTTTCGGTCGATCTGAAATCAGGCAAAATACAGTATCTTTCACTGAATACCGGGGTTCACAGCCCGGTTTTGAGCCTAAATGGCAAGTATCTCCTTGATATATTCAGCGATACGCTCGAATGCCGCGAGTATGCAGTCATCGACAATAAAAGAAGGGTTTTGCAGGTCATCAGTCGCAGCGAAAATCCTCTTCATGACTATATGCAATGTAAAATGCAAATTTTTAAGTTACGCTCCGGCGACAACACCGATCTTTATTCCCAGATGATCTTTCCGCCGGATTTCCGGCCGGAAAACAAATACCCCGTCATCGTTTATGTCTACGGTGGTCCTCATGCCCAATTGGTCAATAACACATGGCTGGGTGGGTCCGGCCTGTTCAATTATTACCTGGCCCAGCAGGGTTATATCATCTTTACCCTCGATAACCGTGGTTCAGCGAACCGCGGACTTGAATTTGAGCAAGCCGTTTTCAGGAACCTTGGAACCCTTGAAGTCAGCGACCAGATGGTTGGCATCAACTATTTGAAGAACCTGCCTTATGTCGATCCGGATCGAATTGGCGTCCAGGGATGGAGCTATGGTGGTTTTATGACGATTTCCCTAATGCTCAGGGAGCCTGAGGTTTTCAAAGTGGGTGTTTGCGGCGGGCCCGTCACCGACTGGAAATATTATGAGGTCATGTATGGTGAAAGATACATGGATACCCCGGAAGAAAACCCCGACGGGTATAAGGAGGCCAGCCTGCTGGAGCGCGCCGGCAGCTTGAAAGGAGACCTGCTGGTCATTCAAGGAACATCCGACCCGGTAGTCGTCTGGCAACAGTCACTTACCCTGATGAAAAGATTCATCGAAGAAGGCAAAATGGTCGATTATTTCGTGTACCCCGGGCATGAGCATGGAGTTGGCGGGAAAGCCCGGGTCCATCTGAACCGTAAGATTGAGAAGTATTTTGTAGACCATCTCTAAAAAAGACTTTTAAAGATGAAAGACATAAAGCTTTCGATCCTTTTTCTGTTTTTCCTTTTTGCAGTTATGGGATGCCAGGGCCAGCTTACCATCGTCGATCAGAAGCAGTCGGATTATACTATTATTTTACCGGCCTATCCGCAGCCAGATGAAGTAAAAGCTGCCACTGAACTTCAAAAGTACCTGGCAAAGATTTCAGGTGTCACATTACAAATTATAGCGGATGACCAGGAACCTGCCAACCATGAAATTATTATTGGCAAAAGCCACCGCTTTGATCAGTTCAAGGTAAAAGCCGGTTTCAAAGAGTTTGAAGGTGACGGCTTTTTAATCCTCACTAAAAAAGAACAACTTTTTATCATCGGCGGTTCTCCGCAAGGAACCCTCAATGGGGTTTATACATTCCTCGAAGAATACCTGGGATGCAGGTTCTACAGTCCCGATGTCATTTTCATCCCAAAACTTTACCGTATTGCCCTGCCAGCGGTTAAGGACCGGCAGGTTCCCATGTTTACTTACAGGGAGATGTATTTCCCGGGAAGAAATGATCCGGAATACCTGGCATGGCATAAGCTCCATTCGCACAACAGTGGGGCATGGGGAATGTGGGTGCATACTTTCGACGACCTTATTCCGCCGGAAACCTATTTCTCAGCCCATCCGGAATATTTTTCCGAAATCAACGGTATTAGAACGTTAAGTGGCCAGATTTGTCTTACTAATCCTGAAGTTTTTAATGTTTTGGTTGAAAACCTCAGGACGAAAATGGAAGCACAACCCGGCGCCCTTTACTGGTCGGTGTCACAAAATGATAATTACCTGGCTTGCCAATGTAATGAATGCCGGCAGGCTGCAGAAGATCTTGGCGGGGAATCTGCACTCTTGCTGCAATTTGTTAACCGCGTCGCGGCCCTTTTCCCGGATAAAGTGATCTCCACCCTCGCCTACCAGTATACACGGTCTGCTCCGGGACAGGTCAAGCCGTTGCCAAATGTCAACATCATGTTGTGCTCCATCGAGTGTAACAGGAGTTTGCCCATTGCCGATGACCCAACGAGTGCTTCCTTCGTAAAAGATATTAAAGACTGGACAAAGTTGACCGGTAACATCCTGATCTGGGACTATGTTGTCCAGTTCAGGAATTATATCAGCCCTTTCCCCAATTTACGGGTTTTGCAGCCAAATCTCGCATTCTTTGCCGATAAAGGCTGCAGGCTGATGTTCCAGCAGGGCAGCGGCTCGGCTTTGTCGGAATTTGTCGACCTGAGATCTTATATGATCGCAAAACTGTTGTGGAACCCTGAACTGGACGCGCAGGAGATCATGAAAGACTTCCTGGCTGGCTATTACGGTGCAGCTGCCCCTTACCTGGAAGATTATATCGGGATACTGCATGACGAGCTGGAAAGTCCGGGGGATAACCTGTGGATTTATGGCTATCCGTACAGCGGTATTGATAGTTATTTACGACCTCATCTTATCCCATTTTACCAGGATCTGTTTGACAAAGCAGAAAAAGCAGTTGAATATTATCCGGAAATCCTTGATCGCGTCAGGTTTGCCCGTTTGCCGCTCGATTTTGCCATCCTGGATATTTCACTCCACCAGGCAGACCTGGAATTGTCATGGTTTTTGGAAGAAGATGGCGGGTACGGACCGAAAGAGGAAATGGTTAACCTGCTGGACACTTTTGTCAACAGGTGTAACCGGCTGCATGTCGCAATGCTGAATGAAAAGGGCACAACACCTGATGATTACCGGCTGATGGTCAGGCAATATCTCATAAAAAATGCTGATCGCCACCTGGCTATTGATAAGGAAGTCACTTTGCTGACCCCATTCAGCCCGAAATACGAAGCGGGTGGCGCTAAAGCTCTGACGGACGGGCTAAAAGGGATTGATGATTATCATTTTAACTGGCTTGGGTTTGAAGGAGAAGACCTGGAAGCAATCATAGACCTGGGAAAAGAAACCGTCATCCGGGAAATCAGTGTTGATTTCCTGCAGGATGTCCAATCATGGGTTTTCCTGCCAAAACAATTCACGGCTTCATATTCTACAGACGGTGAACAGTTTACTGAAATAGGAACCGTTGAGAATATTACTCCTGACAATAAAACCGGGGCATTTATAAAGACCTTCACAATCCCTGCAGAAAATATTAAAGCCAGGTACATTAAAGTCAAAGCTGAGTCCCTGAAAATCTGCCCTGGCTGGCATATCGGCTCCGGAAAAAAATCATGGATCTTTACGGATGAAATTGTTGTGAAATGAAAAAATATCTGTCTCCGCCTGAACCCCGGGGCCTATGATTTTCAAGGATTAATAAGCTTCTCCAGGTTCTCAATATAATCCAGCGAATCATCTTCAAAGAATTCAAGCTGGGGAATGATCCTGACCTGTTTGCGGATTCGGTTTCCGAGCCTGTAGCGGAATTCAGACGTATGGGCCTTTATGTTATCCATGGTGGCCTTTTTATCTTTCACACCGAAAACACTAAGGTAAAATCGGGCTATCGATAAATCCTTGGAAACATTGACTTTGGTCACGGTAATTAAAGCGCCATGAAAGGTCCCGCGCATCTCCTGCTCCAATATTTCGCCCAGCTCTTTCAGTAACATTCGGGCCATCTTTTGTTGACGTGTAGATTCCATCACATTAATAATTTGGTTCCCAGTCCATTTTATAATTCCAAATTCCAAATTCCAAGCACCAAATTCCAAACAAAAAATAAATTCCAAATATAAAATTCAAAACAGTTTGAGTTTAGGATTTGAGTTTTTGAATTTGTTTGGAATTTGGTGCTTGGAATTTCTATAAGGGTATGTTCCCGTGCTTCCTCGGCGGGTTTGACTTGCTCTTGGTCTGTGTCATTTCGAGCGACTGGATCAATTTGAACCGTGTCTGCTTCGGGTAAATGATCTCATCGATGTAGCCCAGTTCGGCAGCTTTATAAGGACTGGCAAAAGTGGCCTTGTATTCACCCACTTTGGTTTTGCGTTCATCTTCTGTTATGGTATCTTTTTTAAACAGGATATTGACCGCCCCTTCGGGACCCATGACAGCAATTTCGGCCGTCGGGTAAGCAAAGTTCACATCGGCGCCGATATGCTTGCTCGACATAACGTCGTAAGCTCCGCCGTAAGCTTTCCGTGTAATAACGGTAATCTTGGGGACGGTAGCCTCACAATAGGCATAAAGCAATTTCGCCCCATGTTTGATGATCCCGCCAAACTCCTGGTTGGTACCGGGTAAAAAACCCGGAACATCCACGAAAGTGATGATTGGAATATTGAATGCATCGCAGAAACGGACAAAACGGGCGCCTTTGATCGATGAATTGATATCCAGAACTCCGGCTAAAAACGCCGGGTTATTCGCAACAATACCCACAGAACGTCCATCCAGGCGTCCAAATCCGACCACGATATTCTGTGCGTAATGGGGCTGGATTTCGAAGAAATTCTGATTATCTAAAACCGTAGTAATGATCTCTTTAATGTCGTAAGGCTTATTAGGATCTTCCGGGACGATGGTCTGAAGTTTCTCATCTTCCCGGTGAATGTCATCAGTACAAACCGCGACCGGCGGATCTTCCATATTGTTGGATGGCATATAGCCCAGCAATTCGCGTATCATCATCAGTGCCTGTTCATCATTTTCAGCCATCAGGTGGGCTACCCCGCTCTTGGCATTATGAGTCATGGCTCCTCCAAGGTCTTCTTTGGTTACTTCCTCATGGGTAACCGTCTTGATCACATCAGGACCGGTGACGAACATATATGAGGTATCTTTAGCCATTATAATGTAATCGGTCATAGCCGGGGAATAAACGGCTCCTCCGGCGCAAGGACCCAAAACTGCCGAAATCTGAGGTATTACTCCGGAAGCCATCACGTTACGATAAAAAATATCGGCATATCCGGCCAGGCTTTCAACCCCTTCCTGTATACGGGCTCCACCGGAGTCATTCAGCCCGATGACAGGCGCCCCCATCCGCATGGCCAGGTCCATGATCTTGGCGATCTTATCGGCATTGGCCCGGCTCAATGTCCCCCCGAAAACAGTAAAATCCTGGGCAAAAACATAAATCAGCCGTCCGTCGATCTTGCCGTAACCCGTTACCACCCCGTCACCCGGTATCTTGATCTTGTCCATATCAAAATCCTTGGCCCGGTGGGTCATGAATTTGTCTTGTTCCACGAAAGTGCCCGAATCAAGCAGAATTTCCAAACGCTCACGTGCGGTCAGCCTCCCGGCATTGTGCTGCTTTTCAATCCGGTCAATGCCTCCTCCTAACTCGGCAGCTTTGTTCTTTTCTTCAAATAGTCTGAATTTTTCTTCTAGCTTTGACATAAATCCGGAATTGGTTATAATTATTCCTGTAGTTTATTACTCGATGATAATCAATGGCTGGTTGGCACTGACTGTGTCACCTTCTTTAACTTTGATTTCTTTAATAAGACGGTTATTCTTGACTTTATATTCACTTTCCATCTTCATGGCTGAAACGATCACTACGGTATCGCCGGCTTTGACCTGATCCCCCGGCCTGACAAGGATTTTAACCACCTTTCCCGGCATGGGTGAAGAGATGACGGAATCTTCCAGATCATCCATCCTTTTACGGCTCTTCTGATACTTTCGTTCAGCATCTACCACTTCCGCATCAAAAGAATAGAACAGCGTGTTAACCTGATAATTCTTTGGACCGCCAGATGCCATAAGCTCAACATTGTATGATCTTCCATCAAGCAGGATGGAGTAAACCCCACGCTCAACCATGATCATATCGACCTCATACAATTTACCATCGACCTTGATTTTAAGTTCACTGCCCTCCCTGCCGATCATCTCGACCTTCGCTATCCTTTCCCCGATTTGTATTTCCAGTGACCTCATTCCTTAAGAGTTTTAAGTTTTGAATTTTAAGTTTGAGTCCCCTCCGAAAAGTCGGGGAGACGAATTTACAATATTTTAAAACATGTTTGTTTTTCATAGTTATAAACAATTGATTGTCAATAACTTAATGTAATTTGTATGATTTTTCTTTTTATCTTT
>JALNZD010000028.1 GCA_023229505.1 Bacteroidales bacterium
GCGTGATTAAATACATTAATAATCAATCTGTTCACCACATAACAAAAACCTTTAAGGAGGAATATCTTGAAATGCTGAAAAAATTTGAGGTGGATTATGATGAACGTTTTGTTTTTAAACCGGTTGAGATTGATTATACCGTGCCTGACGGCACTTAATGATTACGTGAATGATGAATTTCTACCGATATAAAGCCCCTGACGGGGCTTGAACCTTGAACCCAATTGACAAATGAATATCTACCGATATAAAGCCCCTGACGGGGCTTGAACCTTGAACCCAATTGACAAATGAATATCTACCGATATAAAGCCCCTGACGGGTCTTGAACCTTGAAACCAATTAACAAATGAATATCTACCAATATTATGTCCCTGACGGGACTGAAGAGCAGAGGCGGAATCGTCCGAAGAAACTGCATAACCGGACCAGGATATTGTTATCCACATTATGGAATGGATATATATCCGTAATCCAAGGTTTTGAAGGCTGTGACACATTTTCCAGCACATTGCCGGCCTGTCCCGTCAGGGACAAAATATCGGTAGAAAACGAAATATTGATGAATTAAAAGTCCCGTCAGGGACGATATTAAAATAAATTTTATACACAAACATGGAAGACCAATGAAGCTGAAGAATTTTGAATCTGACGTGGAACCTGTCATCGTTGAACGAGGACTGGATTACTTTGCATCCGGCGCAGTAGAAGACCTCGCCGAAGACATGCCCGGCTCCTGGAGCGCTGTAGTCATCGGATCTGAAGAATATGATGTATCAGTCGAATTTGAAAATGACTATGTAATTTCATGGGAGTGCGATTGCCCTTACGAATATGGCTTGATGTGCAAGCATGTCGCCGCCACCCTCTTTGCCATCCGGGATGAAATAAAGGGAGGCATGACATCCGATAAAAATAAAAAAGTCAAACATGACACTAACAGTAAATCATCAAAAAAAACAAAAACATCCCCGGAAAGCATCATTGACCGGCTTTCCGAAATAGAGTTAAGGAACTTTGTCAAATCACAGTTAGCTGAAAATGAAGAGCTCCGTAATGCCTTCACTATTGCCTATTCTCACTATTTAGAAGGTGATCCCGTAGAAAAATACCGCAATATACTGAAGTCAATTGTCAATAAGGCTTCAGGACGACATGGCTTTATTGAGTATAAAAACACCTACAAGGTTTCCGATCCTATGTTTGATCTTATTTCAAGATCAAAGCAATTTCTTGCAACAAATAACCTGTACGATAGCCTGGCCATCACAAAGGTTATCATTGAAGAATTGCCGGAAATTCTCCAAATGATAGATGATTCTGATGGTTTTGGATACCAATTCATCCAGGATGCATTCGATATTCTCGATCAGATTTCCACTGAAGCGCCACCGCTGCTGAAAGATGAATTGTTCAATTACTTCATCGAAGAAATGCCAAAGGACAAATACCGGGAATTCGCGTGGGACACCCATTTCCTTGATTTAATCCCGCAAACCATCAGCACTATAGAACAGGAAAAACTGTTCTTTAACCTGATTGACCGGAATATTGAATTAGCAAAAAACAATGAATATGGCCAATACGGGATCATCAGGCTTTTGGAAGCGAAGATCCATTATCTGGAAAACAGCGGCCATGCGGAACAGGCTGCTGATATAATGTCAGAGAATATCGACATACCTGAATTCAGAATTAAACTGATTGATAAAGCCATGATGGAAATCGACCTCATTCAGGCCCGGCAGCTTTGCGAAAACGGAATCTGGCAATCCGAAACTCACCGGAAATATCAAAACTCCGGTTTGAGATTTAAAGAAATCATGCTTGATATTTCTGAAAAGGAAAATAATACTGCTGAGATAAGAAAATGGGCAGAAACGCTCTTTTTTGAAGAATCATTCAATATGGATTATTTCAGGAAGCTGAAAAAATCATGTTCACCTGCCGAATGGCCGGAAAAAGCAGAAGAAATCATCAACAAAATAAAGAAACCAGAAGCCACCGGAGATCATTATCATGCCCAGGCATTGGCAGATATCTTTGTTGAAGAAGATTACCCGGAAAGGCTGCTAACCCTGATGAAGATAAACGCCACGCATCTTTCTTTCATTGACAGGTATTCCAAACATCTTGAAAACATTTATCCATCTGAAATGATCGCTATTTATGAGAAAAACATAACAGACCTGGCTGATCAGACAGGGCGTTCGGTATATGAAAATGTGGCAAGATACCTGATCAAAGTCCGGAAAATTAAAGATGGCGAAACAACAGTTAAAAAGCTGGTGCAAAATTTCAGGCACCAATATAAGAACCGGCGCGCCATGATGGAAGTATTAAACAAACATTTCCCGTATGATGAATGACAAGACCGTTACCGGCACTCAATTTAATTACTTCCTCGTATGCCACCGCAAGCTATGGCTCTTTTCACGCGGCATCACTATGGAGCATGAATCCGATCTTGTGTTGGAAGGAAAGCTGGTCCATGAAGAATCATATCCCCGCCGGAATGAAAGCTTTGAGGAAATTGAAATTGACGGGATAAAAATCGACTTTTTCGATCCGAAAAATAATATCATTCATGAGATCAAGAAATCAAACCGTTTTGAGCAAGCACATGTCTGGCAATTAAAGTATTACATCAGTATTTTAAAGGATCACGGGCTGAATAATGTTACCGGGCTGCTCGAATATCCACGGTTACGGCGAACTGAACAGGTAATCCTGACCGAAGATGACAGAACAGAGATAAACGAATACTTAGCGGAAATCAAGAAAATATTGGCTAATGATAAGTGCCCGGACCGGAAAAAGATCACAGCATGTAAAAATTGCAGTTATTTTGATTTTTGCTGGAGTGGTGAAAGTGATGAACCCATAAGGAAACCCTCATGAAAAAGACCTATTATCTATTCAATCCGGGTCGTTTGAGCCGGAAAGACAATACCCTGAAATTCACCCCGGTGAATGAAGAGGGGGCTGAGCAGGAACCACGTTACCTGCCCGTTGAAGGGGTGTCAGACTTGTATGTTTTCGGCGAACTGACGGCAAACAGCGCGCTGTATAATTTCCTGGGCAAGAACGGGATTCCTGTCCACTTTTTTGATTATTACGAGAATTACTCCGGTTCTTTCATGCCCAAGGACCAGTTGCTTTCCGGCAAATTGCTGGTGAACCAGGTGCTTCATTATCATAGCCGCAAGAAAAGAACGGCATTGGCTTTGAAATTCGTGGAAGGCGCTGCCTTCAACATGGTAAAAACACTCCGGTATTACGATAATCGAGGAAAGGACACGGCATTTATCATCAGGGAGATTGAGCTTCTGGCGGAAAAAGTGCCGGAAATTATGAGAATCGATGAATTAATGGGACTGGAAGGCAATATCCGTATGAAATACTATGAGGCCTTCGATACCATAATTGATGGTTTCGAGATGGGCAAAAGAAGCAAGCGCCCTCCTGAAAATGAAGTCAACGCCCTGATATCATTCGGCAACATGATGTGTTATTCACAATGTCTCAGGGCCATTCATCAGACCCAACTGAACCCGACCATCAGTTTCCTGCATGAGCCCGGCGAAAGAAGGTATTCCCTGGCGCTCGACCTGGCGGAAATATTTAAGCCTGTTTTGGTTGACCGGTTGATTTTCAGGATGCTTAACAAGAAAGAGATTAAACAGGAGGATTTTGAATCATCGCTGAACAGGATTGTATTGAAGGACAAAGCAAGGAAGAAATTCGTGCAGGCTTTTGAAGAGCGGATGAATGAAACCATTGAGCACCGCAAATTAAAGCGGAAGGTGAGCTATCAGCATATGATGAAGCTGGAATGCTACAAACTCATCAAGCACCTGATGGGCATAGAAGAATATAAACCATTTAAAAGTTACTGGTAATGTATGTAATCCTGGTTTACGATATTGGTGAAAAACGGGTAGGCAAGATGTTGAAGTTGTGCCGTCAGTACCTGCATTGGATACAGAATTCAGTCTTTGAAGGTGAGATTTCGCCTGCAAAGTTGAAAGAACTGATTGCCAAGGCTAAACGAATCATGAAACTAGAGATCGACAGCCTGATCATTTTCAAATCCCGCCAGCAGGAATGGCTTGATAAGGAGATCATTGGCGTTGAAAGATCGGGTCTGGAGCAGATTATTTAGTTGTCGTTGTTGAGTTTACCCTGCGCATAAACCAGGAAAAAACAACATCAGGTTCTTTGACATACTGATTTTAAACGGATTCAACAGGTTGTCGAAACCCATACAAAAATACCTAATTGGCGATCGACAAAAATTTTCACCTGAAAAACAGGCTTCATGAAGATCATAAAGCCTGTTTTTCAGGATTTTTAATTATTTTTACAAACGGCTTTTAATCGAACCATAATGGAATTGAAACAGAAAATTATGGATGCGGCTCCGGATGATTATGAGCTTTTAATCGAACCATAATGGAATTGAAACTGATCAGATGGTTTTAGGAGTCCATTTCAAAGCGTTCTTTTAATCGAACCATAATGGAATTGAAACATTGGAGTAAAAGCTCAGCCCGGTATTCGCCGGGCTTTTAATCGAACCATAATGGAATTGAAACACTATTCCCTGCGCATCAAACATGTTCTTATACGTTCTTTTAATCGAACCATAATGGAATTGAAACAAAATACCGGCGTCTTTCAGCCTTTCTTCATAAGCCTTTTAATCGAACCATAATGGAATTGAAACAAGAGTGCCCGACTTCTGGAATTTATTGTCGCAAAGACTTTTAATCGAACCATAATGGAATTGAAACAGACCAACGAGATCCGGATGTCATACCTGATGGACTTTTAATCGAACCATAATGGAATTGAAACGGAGGATCCTACCTCGCTGAGCTTGCCGTCCATTCCCTTTTAATCGAACCATAATGGAATTGAAACCTCTTTTACTTTAAGCTGATTTATTAAAGCATAGGTCTTTTAATCGAACCATAATGGAATTGAAACTACTGAAAGTAGATCTTCAGGCAGTTGGCCATGAAGCTTTTAATCGAACCATAATGGAATTGAAACATGCTATCTTGATCTGGTTGGCTACTTCCACGAAGCTTTTAATCGAACCATAATGGAATTGAAACTTCTTTGGTGGCGTTGCGCACATTTCCCAAAAGGACCCTTTTAATCGAACCATAATGGAATTGAAACTATCCACGAATTTGCCATAGTAATTAAAGGCAAACTTTTAATCGAACCATAATGGAATTGAAACAACTATGACCAGGCAACGACCATTTACGCCGATAATCTTTTAATCGAACCATAATGGAATTGAAACCAAAGAATTCAAGACCTTCAACCAGTGGAAGGAACCTTTTAATCGAACCATAATGGAATTGAAACACGATATCAATGGCTACCTGCTTGAGCAACTCACCGCTTTTAATCGAACCATAATGGAATTGAAACGGGGAATCTCAATGAATGTTCAAACCCCGGTTTATCTTTTAATCGAACCATAATGGAATTGAAACATGAAGAGGTTAAATGTCCCTACGGCAAATCAGGCGATCTTTTAATCGAACCATAATGGAATTGAAACAAAATAGCTACAATAAAGCCTTTTACAAGGTCTTTCCTTTTAATCGAACCATAATGGAATTGAAACATTGCTATTACTGTTACAATACTATCCTTATGCAGTCTTTTAATCGAACCATAATGGAATTGAAACTTAACTTGAACTTCAGGTAAAGCATACAAATCTTTTCTTTTAATCGAACCATAATGGAATTGAAACTTAACTTGAACTTCAGGTAAAGCATACAAATCTTTTCTTTTAATCGAACCATAATGGAATTGAAACCAGAAAAAACAATGATAGGTTATTTCAGGTATTGGCTTTTAATCGAACCATAATGGAATTGAAACCAGAAAAAACAATGATAGGTTATTTCAGGTATTGGCTTTTAATCGAACCATAATGGAATTGAAACATCACATGGCCGAAATTGGATGATACAGGTTATACTTTTAATCGAACCATAATGGAATTGAAACCACGGGCCCACGGTGTTTTCAAGCCCGGCCTTGTGCTTTTAATCGAACCATAATGGAATTGAAACCACGGGCCCACGGTGTTTTCAAGCCCGGCCTTGTGCTTTTAATCGAACCATAATGGAATTGAAACATTTTAACTCAGGATGTAACTCCCGGAAATAAATTACCTTTTAATCGAACCATAATGGAATTGAAACATCTGCCCGGGATATCACGCCTCATTTGCTGAAGGCTTTTAATCGAACCATAATGGAATTGAAACGAACCAATCCGTAAGATGATCAACAGCGAAATGTTCTTTTAATCGAACCATAATGGAATTGAAACTGCTTGCACTGCTTGGCATTGACCTGGCCGCGATCTTTTAATCGAACCATAATGGAATTGAAACTTAAGTTCGAAGTTCATAAATGTCTGGTTCATTGCTTTTAATCGAACCATAATGGAATTGAAACGCTATTATAGCTCCGATATAAATGTATGTTGTTGTCCTTTTAATCGAACCATAATGGAATTGAAACATGCCTCTAAGGCATTGATCTCTTTTTTGTAAAGTCTTTTAATCGAACCATAATGGAATTGAAACTTTAAATAAAAAGTCGGATATCCTGCCGATTTATACTTTTAATCGAACCATAATGGAATTGAAACTTGATAATAAACCATTTTCCCAGACAACCACTTCAGCTTTTAATCGAACCATAATGGAATTGAAACCTCTCCAATCGCCATTACTAAAGCTACCACGCCGTCTTTTAATCGAACCATAGGTAGCCAGTGCGGGCACAACACCAGAATTAGGGCAAAGTTGTCATTGTTTATTCAATTTAACCTGACGGGTTTGGCGACGCCATCAGGTTTTTCATTCACCGCGACCTGTCAGCGTCCGACATAAGGAGGACCTGACAGGGTCGAAAACACACTTTGAACTTTGAACTGATTTATGGCGCCAGCCGTTCTATAACCCATTCCGCTCCTTTTCGTATGTACCGTATTCTGTCGTGGAGCCGGTTCGGACGGCCCTGCCAAAATTCAATCATTTCCGGAACAACTTGGTAACCGCCCCAATGAACAGGCCTTTTGTGCTCACCGGTATGATCTTTAAGGTATTCTTTCCTGAGGTTTTCGAGATGCCGGCGATCGGGAATTGATGTGCTCTGGGGCGAGATAATAGCGCTTACCTGGCTTTCGGCGGGACGTGAATGAAAATAGTCATCTGATTCTTTCCCGGAGGTTTTAATGACGAAACCTTCAATCCGCACCTGGCGTTCGAGTTCCTTCCAGTAAAATACCAGGGCGACCCGGTGGTTTTTAGCTATCTCTCGTCCTTTCCTGCCTTCGTAGTTCGTAAAAAAAACAAAGCTGTTTGAGTCAAAGCCTTTCAACAGCATCATGCGGGCTGATGGTTTTCCTTCAGGGGAAACAGTGGCCAGCGTCATGGCCGTAGGTTCATCAATTTCTGCTGAAAGCGCCTGCTCCATCCATATACCGAATTGTTGAACCGGATCGGGATGGACATGGAAAATATCCAGTTCATCCCGAAGGTACTCATTCCTGATTTCAGAGAGGTCGTTCTTTTGCATGGAGCAAAGATCGGGAAAAAAGTTGGCAGTTGGCAGTAGGCAGTAGGCAGTAATAATTACTGCTGTCAACTGCCTACTTACTCTTATCCGGCGGAACAGGAATCGGCGGAACACCTTTATAATCCTTTAATTGCTCCAGGATGACCTCAATGGCCTTATCAAGCTGGGCATCTATACCTTTGTATTCCTGGGCGGGATCGTTGTCGATCATGATATCGGGTTCTACCCCGATGCCTTCGATGATCCAGTCGCTGGTTTCGGAAGAATAGGAAGCAAATTCGGGCTTGCGCAGGTCCATGCCATCGATGAACGGCAATGATCCGCGGATGCCCACGACGCCGCCCCAGGTCCTCATACCGATCACTGTGCCCAATTCATGCTTCTTAAAAGCGTAAGGGAACAAGTCGCCATCAGAGGCAGAATACTGGTTGATCAGCATCACCATCGGGCCCAGCATCATCTGGCGGGGCGTATAGCCGGGGATTTCGACATTCCTGGCCATGTTCGACCGGGTGATCTCCCTGCGCAACCTTTCGATGATCATCGGGGAGACATTTCCGCCGCCATTGCCGCGGTCATCGATGATAAGAGCTTTTTTAGACAACTGGGGATAGAAGTACTTTACGAATTCATTTAAGCCACCGGTCCCCATGTCGGGAACGTGGATATAGCCGACTTCGCCATTGGTTTTGCTGTTGACATATTCAATATTGTGCTGGACCCAATTGTAATAATAAAGATCAGATTCATCTTCGATTGGCAGTACAATGACCTTTCGGCTCCCGACTGTCGAAGCTGTCCCATTGACAGTCAGTTCAACCGGTTTGTCAGCCTTTCCCAGGAGGGCGGCATAAAGGTCCGGCATTTTATCAGCCGGCTTTCCATCGACTGCCAGGATGAAATCGCCTTCCTTCATGTTAACGCCCACCTCTGTAAGCGGGGAACGCAACGATTTGCTCCAGTTCTGGCCTTTCAGGATCTTATCGATCTTAAAATAACCAGACACATCCTTGCTGATTTTAGCCCCTAATAATCCCGTTTTAATCCTTTCCGGTGCAGGTTTGTCGCCACCAGACACATAAGCGTGGCCGACATTCAGCTCGGCGATCATCTCCCCTATCAGGTAATTCAGGTCATTGCGGTTATTGACGTAAGGCAGCATCTGCCCGTATTTCACTTTCATCGCGGGCCAATCCAAACCGTGCATATTTTCGACATAAAAGAAGTCCCTCATCTGGCGCCATGCCTCATTAAATATTTGCTTCCATTCCATATCTTTATCAACATAAGCTTTCATGTTGGAGAGATCGACATACTTCGTAAGGTTGATCTTTCCGGAAGGCAAATCGATGACGGCATATTTATCGCCCTGGACCACCAACATCTTTTTACCATCTGCAGAAATGGCGTACATCATACCTATTCCCAGCTCTGTTTCCTCTTTCTTTTTCAGGTCGAAAAACTTCAACGTAATGCCATCTCCGCCTGAAAGCATTTCATTATAATAAACCTTGTCGTCCAGTGCCGTGAGATTAAAGTAATTGGACGGCCTCAGCGGCAGGCCCAGGATACGATCGCCAATGCCAAGCGTATCTATTTTGGTTATTTTACTTTCTACCGGTTTATCTTTATCTTCTGATCCGTCTTTTTTCTTTGCATCAGGTTTCGCCGGCTCATCCTTTTTAATTTCAACCTCATCATTTTTCGGAGAAAATGGATTCGGGGTATCAGCTGCAAGAATGGCTACATAGATCCTGTCCATGTTCTGATAAGCATGGTTCCATTCGGTCTCACTGTAAATCGGGTTAAAATCCCTGCCGGAAGTAAAGAACAGGTATTTCCCATCCATGCTGAAAACCGGGCTGTTTGAAGAATACCAGTCGTCTGTAATACCATATTTCTTCCCGGTTTCAGTATCAAAAAGCAAAATCTTGCTGAAATTACTTGGCAACTGGGTGACATAGGCAATCCAGCGGCTGTCGGGCGACCAGCTAAAATCGTCAAATTCCCAGATCTTCGACTGGTCAACCTGTTTAACCTCTCTGGTTTCTATATTAACATACAGAAGCCTGAGCTTTTTATCGCTCCAGAGGATTTTTTTATTATCCGGCGACCAGCGGATGGTGAATTTGTAAGTATCAGCATTGCTGGTAAGCTGCACCGCTTCCGCACTGCCATCCTGCGCCTGCATATAGATCTCATATTCCCCGTTTTTGTCTGATAAATAAGCAATATATTTTCCATCGAACGACCAGGCGGCTTCCCTATCATGAGCTCCGGAGCTTTCTGTAAGATTTCTCGTAATCCCCTCTTCAGCGGGAACCGAAAAGACCTCCCCTCTTGCAGAAAACACCACCCTTTTCCCGTCGGGTGAAAGATCAGCATTGCTGATTGATTTCGAAGCGTCTTTTAGTTCATTCCTGCCGCCATAGAAATCCTCTGCAATGGTGATATTCATCTTTGAAGTCTTTTCCGTCTGTAGGTCGAAAACATTCAGAAAGCCGCCGTTTTCGTATATGATCGCATTATTCCCCAGGGATGGGAATTTGATATCATAATCGGTATAGTTGGTGAGTTTACGGATCTGACGTGTTCCGGTATTGTAAACGAAAAGGTTCATGGTGCGGTCGCGATCCGACAGGAAATAGATATTATCCCCATGCCACATCGGGAAGATATCCTGCACATCATTTTCGGTAATATTTTCAACCTCTCCGGTAGTGAAATCATAGATCCGGATATCATCGGCCATGCCACCCCTGTAATATTTCCAGGTACGGAATTCCCTGCAAACCCTGTTGAATGCCAGTTTTGAGCCATCGGGAGACCAGGAGCAAAAACCACCGGTAGAAAGCGGCAGTTCGGCGGATAAGCCGCCATCCACGGAAACCTTATATAATTGCCCTACAAAATCATTAAACGTCTGTTTCCTTGACCGGTAAAAAATGCTTTTCCCGTCAGGGGTCCAGGTCATGACGATATTATTGGGGCCCATCCTGTCAGAGATGTCATCTCGTCCCAACGTGGCGGTATAGGTAAGCCTCACCGGCACGCCGCCTTCCGAAGGCATCACATAAACCTCCGTATTGCCATCATACTGGGCAGTGAATGCAATTTGCTTACCATCAGGAGAAAACCTGGCAAACATTTCAAAACCTTCATGGTTGGTCAGTTTTCTAGCCATCCCGCCGGCTCTTGCTACGGTATACAGGTCGCCCGCATAGGTAAAAACAACCTGGTTACCGTGAACAGCCGGGAATCTTAACAGTCGTGCTTCTTCCTGCGCCTGAATCAAAAATGGCAAAAAAATGAGTGATAATAAAAATAATTTGATCTTTTTCATGTATCAGATATTTAAAAATATTTTTACACTAAATCACTTTCACCACTTCAGGCTGACGGTTGAGGTAAAGCAAATAAGCGCCATCAACCTTATAATTCATCTCATTAAGCAGCCCGGCATACTTTAATACCTGATCGAGGTACTCAGCCCGGTGCTTTCCTGTTTTATAATCAATGATGGTAACACGTTCCCGTTGCATCAGAATACGGTCAGGCCGATATAAACGGCCATCAAGCGTCAGAATTTCCGGCTCGTTCCTGACTTCAAAAGCAGGGTCGAAAAAGCACGAGATTTCAGGATTTCTCAGGATCCCGGCCATCAAAACAGATAACTCATTCTGTTGTTCAGAAGTAATTAAACCGCTGATCAGCAGTTCCTGCAGAACTATCCCAACCTGGTCTGCACGGCTGGTCATTGACATGGCCAGGTGGACCAGGTTGCCCCATTCACGGTTTTTCCCGGGTTCATCCATATCCCAGGCCATGGGTGCATGACGGCGCAGCAGCATCTTTAAAGAGGCACCACAGACAGAGGGCTCTTCAGCAGAAACATCTTCTCTTGTTTCTTTTTCACCAGGTTCAGCCCGCTGCCACCTCTCGCCATATTGATAAAGATCACGGCCTGGCGACCAAGTGCCTTCTGATTGGAAAAATTGGCTGAGCAACTTAGGAACTGAAATGGCCCCGTCCGACTTCTCCGGAAAATCTTTTGTGAGGACATACAACCGCTCTTCAGGCCGCGTGAGGGCGACATACAGGACATTAACCATATCGACAATCGAACGGTCGATCTCATCATCGTACAATGCTTCATAAATAGTTTCTTTCATGGATTTCTGCGTCAGGAGGTATGCCGTTTTCAAAGGCCTGGCGAAGTCTTCATCCAGAGGAACCCAAAGATTCTTTCGGGTTGCCCGGACTTGTTCATCGGCATGGGGAAAAATGACTGCAGGAAACTGTAAACCCTTGGCTTTATGGATGGTCATGATCCTCACCGCATTGATACCTTCGGGGATGACCACGGAGGCTTTGAGGCTTTTTTCTTCCCACCATTCCAGGAATTCAGGCAAACCACCTCTGTGATCTTTGACAAACTCCAGTACAATATCCTGAAAGAATCGCATGTAACTGTCATTCAGTCTATTCAATTTAAAATGCAGGATAAGATACTGGGTCAGGCCAAATATTTCCAGGCTTTTCAGACGGTTAATATCGATAAAAGGAAAATGCCCGGTAATGATTTCAGAGAATCCTTCACTCAGCTGTTGGTCATCTTTACTGAAAAAATCTTCCAGCCGGACCCCGGTCATCAATCCTTTATCGATAATATATCGAAGGATGTGGGCCATTTGAATCCCATCTGTCCGGTCGACCAGATGTTTCATCCATGCGACCAGGAAATTGACCTGTTCCGATTGGGTAAGCAACAGTGATTCGGATGATATAACGGGAATCCCGTTGCGGATAAGGAAAGAGGCGATTTTAGCAGCTTTTTTGTTTTCGCGGCATAAGATAGCCATATCCTTCAACAGGAAGTTATCGGCTTCCAGTTCATGGATTATGGTAAGTATTTTATCATGGACGATATCTTCATAATTCCTTTCATCATCTTCACCTTTAACTATCCTTTCAACCCTGACCATCCCTGGTTTATCTTTTTTTGCTGCCTCCTGTGTGGCGTGTTTAAAAACTTCACCGTACCGTTCCGGAAGGAACGGGGCTATGCAGGCGAACAGGCGGTTATTAAAATCAACGATAACCGGGCTGGATCGGTGGTTCCTGCCGAGGTTTTCCTCTTTATAATGATTGATCAGGGCGCGCTCCCTGCTATCGAGCAACGGGTCAGGCTTATCTTTTAACAACCGGGGCAGAAGCCCGAACTGCTCAGCATCGCCTGAACGCCAGCGGTAAATAGCCTGCTTGGCATCGCCTACCACCAGGTTTATCCGTGAGGAAGCCAATGAGTTTTCAATCAACGGCAGCAAATTATGCCATTGCAGGATGGAAGTGTCCTGGAATTCATCGATCAGGTAATGATGGTATTTTTCACCAAGCCTTTCATAGATAAACGGGGCTGGCTGCTCTTTTACAACCTGTGCAATCCTCCGGTTGAACTCACTGATCAGCAGCTTATTATTCTCCTGGCAAAGAGCATTCAGCGTTTTCTCGATCTCACTGAGCAGGGCTGTGGAAAACAATTGGTTCAGCAACAGCCTGCAAAGAGAATAGCGCGGCAATTCATTTTCAGTCATTTCGAGCAAACTCTTTCCAAGTTTCAGCAATTCGGTTGCAATCCCATTAAAAGCCATTCTATCCCGGGCTGGTGCTTTTAAACTGACCCATTCACCGGATTCCAGTGACTTAAGGGCATAGCCGGTCGGTTTAATTTTGTCGAATTTTCCTTGAGCCAGGTTTTGCAGGTAAGCCAGGAGGCTCTTGCTTTTGCCTGTAAATGAATCCGCACCGATTTGCTCCCGGTTAATCAAGGCAACTGCCTCCACGGCAAGTTTTTTTATAATATTTTCCCAGGTCGATTTCCACTGAATCAGGTTGTTTCGGACTTTCATGAAAGTTTCGAGGTCATAGCCCCTGATCTCCCCGAGAGCGGAAATACTGGATTCGGAAAGCAGTGTGCTGCCAAACTCGTTCAGATCCTTTTCGATCTGCCAGCTCAGCTCATCACCGGCTTTTTTCTCCACAAAGTCAATCATCACGCGGGTAAGCTGCTCGTCGCTGCCGACCTGGCTGATCAGCAGGTCAACAGATTGTGAGAGCATTGTTTCCGCGTCCAGCTCGACTTCGAAGTTCATGGGGATTTTCAGGTCGTGTGCAAAGGTCCGGATAACTCTGTGGGTAAAGCTATCGATGGTACTGATAGCGAATTCGGCATAATGATGCATGATGAGGCGTAAAACAATGGAAGCCCTCAAGCTGATCTGCGGTTCAGTGAGGTTGAGCTGTTTCGCCAGCTGTGGCAAGAGATGCTTTATAGCATCTTCCTGCCGGTTGTTCGCCGGGTCAGTCAGGAAGATAAGGTTGCGGACCACCCGTTCCTTCATTTCATTGGCAGCCTTGTTTGTAAAGGTGATGGCAAGAACCTGCCGGAACTGGTCAGGGTTTTGCAGGACAATTTTCAGGTATTCCCTGACGAGGGTGAAAGTCTTTCCCGAACCGGCAGAAGATTTATAAACGACGAACTTTCCATTTTGCTCGGCCATATCAGGCATAAAAATACAGGGAAAGATTTAATTCAGCAAGATTCTTTTGACGTAAGGAACATTGTCAATGGTAAGACGGATCAGGTAAACCCCGGGCCTGAAACCATTTTCTTTCAGGTATAGAACCCGGTTATATAAACCCCTTTCCTGGCGGGTTTGGGCAAAACGTTTCATTTCAGTTCCATAAATGGAATAGACCGATAGTTTTACATCAGCATCTTCAAAAAGCTCATAGCTGACTGACAGGTAATCTTTGCTTGGGTTCGGGTAAACAGAGAAATCATACATGCGGTTTTTCACTTCCGGGACATTCAGGAAACCGGACCTTATAGAATCAATATAAGAGGCGGTGATAATAAACCCTTCTTCGGTCACTTGCAGGACAGGCTCCGGGAAGCCATTTGCCAGCCATTTGTATTCGATGATATTCCGGATCAGGGGCATTCCCATTCCCAGTGAGTCACTGTAAAGGCTGTCGTATTCTACAATTTCCGTTTTCACCCTCAGAGTCTGAAATTCGCCATAAGGCGTAGTGAGCGTGCCCCATCCATCCACAGTATTCTTCCTGAATTTTGAAATCATCAAATAACCCAGGTCTGGAACATCAATTGAGAGCAAGGAATGTGCTGAATCCACATCGCCATATTCAAGCGGAAAGCGGTAAATCGTATCGATTTGCTGAAACTGTATCGGTAACGGAACCCCTTCTAATGTTACGCCATAACCAACTTCACGCATATCTTCATCCGTAACTTTTATGAACAGGTATGAATCAGTTAACTCCACTGTCGGGATAGCTGTAAACTGAGCCATTTTTAAGGCTACGGTCGATTTGTAATCCGGATATATGAACTGGTTATTGAAAAAAATCTGGTAAATAGCGGGGGTTTCACTGACATTGACAAAAGTATCGACCTGTTGCGACACGACTGTTAATTCATCGAACAGCCACGTTTGGTCAGGTCCCCCTTGCTGGTAGTTGATACTGTCAAGGATAGCAGTATTACTTTTCCTGACTGTATCACCAGGGACAGGCATATCATCGCTGGTAATAACAATCTGGGCATTTATTTGAAAACCAAACAGAAATATTATGGTGAATAAAGTAATAGCCCGTATCATTCAATAATTTTTTTACAAAGATAGGATGAATTAAATTAGTTTTTGGCTTTTTTCTGTTTAGCTGAACCGGATCGTTTAAATAATTCCTCCATATTGTTAAATTCCTTACGGTAGAAAACTCCGACTCCCTGGGTATAAGGAGAATAGTCATTAAAAAGCGAAAGATCGTTCGAACGGTTGAAGGCTTTGACACGAAACCTTCCGTCTTGCGTCAGCTTGTATTCGACATTTATATCACCTACGATGGAACTGGTTTTCTGAGAACTGGCATTGCTCCCGGACACATCAATATTTCCATCGATAATGAGACGGTCATCTAAAAGTTGTGTTGACAAGGCCACTTCAAGCTGTTCGTTTGTCACCCGGTCCCCTGGCATATAATTTATCCCGATATTAAAATCCTTGCTGATCTGTGACAGCATATTGCTGAGCGTATTGGAGACGATAGCTGCGGGGTTGACCGGGTTTGAACCTCCCGAGCCCGTACTGCTGAAACTCCCTAAAACCAATAATGAAATAGCTTGCTGGTTCATCAATCCTTTATCATTTGTATCGAGCACAGAATAAACAGCCTGCCTCGTTTGCTCCTGCATATTCGGAAATGAGATGCCAAAACTCAGGTCGGGATTAAACAAATTTCCCGTCATCCGGATATCAGTGTTCACGATTACTTTTTGGCTTGCTGCATCCGGGTCGAGCATGGCAATGCCAAGGCCGCTGAGTGCGGTCCTCAGCCTGTAACGGGCAATAATGCTGACTTCAGCGTCATAGATATCACCGGTCCAGCTGATCTTGCTCCCCTCAAGGATTTCAAAACGCCGGCTCACCAATTGTTCCAAAGAAAAGACAAATAACCCTGATTGGATAATATAAGAACCATTCAGGGTAAGGTAACCATTTCGATTAACCCCCAACCTCAGTTTACCAGCGCCATTTGCACGGATATTCCCGATATTTCCGGGCAGGAATATCTCTATATCTGCATCACGTGTAACGTCCATTGTGATATCAAGGCTAACTCCGACAATCTGCACATTCTGATCATTCCTGACCTTACTGGTATCATTCTCGCTGGTAAAGACAATAAAATCGTTTTGTGAAACATCCACGGAATAATTAATCGGGATGGACACTTTTGAACCTTTATCCGTCTTAACATCGACAACAATGGAGAGGTCAGTGAATGGTCCGGAAAGTCTGACAGTGCCGGTAGCAAAGGCCCTCCCGTAAAACACCTCGTTCTGGTAACGGTTAAGATCCATGGCCATGAAGTGGTCCGGTTTGATGGTCAGATCAAGGCTCATGTCCCGGAAATAATTGTGCTTGATTCCGCCGGTCAACACAGCGGTATTGGAATTGGGATCATATACTGTCAACTCGTTGAACTTGATTTGGTTCTCATCAAAAACCACTTCATTTGAGAAGGAGTAAACCACATTCAGATAGTCCACTTGCATTTCAGCACGTTGGAGCTTCAGCCTGCCCAACAGCAATGGTTTAGCATTTGAACCATGAAGAGTCATCTTCCCGGTCGCAAAACCTGCCAAGTGAGAGCTGAAACTTCTCAAAAGCGGCTCAAGAACTGAAATATCGAGGTTTTGAGATACGATATCAAAGTCAAAATTCCGTTCTTTATCAAATGGATAGTAAAAACCATTCACACCCAGGATCTTGTATGGATTTTCCGTTGAGCCTTTGGAAAATATATTCAGATCCATGGCTAATGCCTGGTCAGATTCGAGCCAGCGAGTCCTGAATTCGGCATCCCCAAAGAAAACTTCATTAAAACTGAAATCAGAAATTTTTATTCCTGCAAAAATGTTGGTAATGCTTTCATTTCTGAAAATACCGAATCTGCCATTGATTATCCCGGACAATTCGAGCGAGATGCTTTCAAGAAATGGATTAAAGTTTGCCAGGGACCAATTTTTAAAATAAAGACTTAAAGTATCCGCAGCATGGTCAGTCAGCTTTCCATCGATGACGAAATTCTCATCGCCTTTGATAATATTAAGATTTCGTATACCGATACTGGATGAGTCAAGGGTGAATAAGTTTTCTTCTTTCACCTGCCAAAGATTACCGTTAAAATTAGCTTCACCATTGAAAATGCCTGCTTCCAGGCTCTTCATTGAAGCAAACCTGACAAATCCGTCCACCGCGCCTTTAATAGGAGACTCGGGTAATTTATTGTCCCATTTAATTGTATAATTAATGCTATCATTTCTTGAGGCGAGCAGGGCGGTGAAATTATCCAGGTCAAGACCGGTCCCATCTTCATTTTCCTGAAGAATAATCCGGCTTATTACAATATTAAAGTCAAATTCATCAGCCTTGGTTCGGCCCGTAAAACTCACTCCTTTAAACTTGATACCGCTGACCGAGATTTCATTAGTTGAACCGTCGACTTCCAGCGATTTTTTACCTGAATCAAATTGGCCTGTTATGACTGTGCCGGGTGAAATTCCAAGAAAAGGCAGGAATAGCCCTGTAATCGGGCTGATATCTTTCATACTGAAATCAAAGGTCACATGCTGGGGACTCTCCACATGAATTTCTTTATTTGCAAGATCATCTTTTGTACCGAGGACAAGGCTGGTTACCTGGGAGATCAAATCATTCAAAATGAATTCTCCTTCGACATCCCCATCGATATAATCAGACCTAAGCCTGATGCTATCAGGCTGGCCGGGATAACTTGTCCTGGTAAGGTCAAGGTGATGAAGCCAGTATTTCACATCATTTTCAATATACTGAAGGTTATCTATTGAAATTTTCCCATAGAATGATTCCGGGTCAATTCCTTTAAAGTCACCGCTGACATGTCCTTTCAGGTCCATATCTTCGCTCCTGTCCGACAGATTGAGCTGATAAAACCGGGCTTTTTCAACATCAAGTTTAAAATCGAATTCAGGAACATCTCCGTTGAAATCAACCAACCCGTTGAAACCCAGATTAAGTGAAGAATCGTTGATCATCAGCCGCCCATTGAAGGAAAGTGCAAGGATCTCGCCACCGATGATTATTTTTGCGTACTTGTAATTCCTGAATTCCAGATCTTGTATCCAGCCATTGACAGTCATTTTGAGATTATCGAACGTCGAACCATTTCCGCTAATCTCCAGTTCCAGGCTAACCGTGCCCAGGTCATCACTGCCTGAGAGTTTACCCAGTTCTATATCTGTCCCCTGGATATAACCATCAAGAATCATTTCCCCACCTGGATCTTTTGAAGATAAACTGCCATTTATCTTTAAACTTCCCGCCTCAGAATTCACTGCCAGATCTGCTTTAAAATCATTAAAATACCCTTCATATTTGCCGCTAATGGTTGTTAAGCCCAATTGATTGACAGGAGGAGGCAGCACAATATTGGGGTTTTCAAGCGGAAGACTGAATCCGGTAATATCTTCAGGTGTTGTTATTAGTTTTTTAATATCAAGCTTTATGTATGTGGAAGTGATATCGGGCAATCCTCTCATGCTGACATCACCGTTGAATTCCGTAAAATCACCATGGCTGATGATTAAATCCCGCGCTGCAAAATCGCTGATCGGTCCTTCGACCAGGCCGGCGATCATAACGGGATCATCCATTTTAAATAATTCCGGGGCAAAAAAGCCAATATCGCTTAAAGTGACCATTGAGCTTCTGATTACAGAATTAATGTACACACTATCAAGAAATTCGGATAAGCCGTTATAGCTTCCGTATAAGAATTCCAGGTCAAGGTCAAGATTGGATTTACCCATAGTTATCAGTGCATTTTTAACCCTTATTCCGGACGAACTTACGCGAGCATCACCGGAAAGATCAAGAAGTTCAATGCCCGATTGTTCCTTGCAGGAAATGTGGTCAACAGAAGCGGCAACAGAATCCCCGATTATTGCAATATCTTTAAGGTTTAAAAATATTTCGGAAAATAAAAGGTTGTTATATTCTATCCCTTTGGTTAAAGATTCCGGTTGATTGCTGCGATATCCGAATGAAAGATCATCGACAGCAAGCTCATTGCAAAAAAAACTCCAGGTTACCACTGTGTCGGAAGTAACTAAAGTATCAGACTGAAAACCCCGAAGGAAGTAAGCAAAGTTAACCACGCTGTCACCCGGATATTTTTCGAGGAATAAACCTGCGCTGTCAAGACTCACCCGTTCGAATTTAATAACATGTTGCTTTAAGGATAACCGGTTAATTTTCACTCTTAAATCATTAACCCTGATCATTTCCTGGCGACGATGATCATTTACCTGCAGTCCATGTATTTCTATAAATAAGAAATCGGATATCCTTAGTTTTTCAAGGTAAAACTCAGTATGGAATTGCTTTGATAAAAAACTGGCTGCAAGCCGGCCGGCCAGTTCCTGAAACGAAGGTGTCCGCAGGATGGAAACCAGTGTTAGAATTCCCGTGAGAAGGATCACGATGACTAAAACTGTGGATCTCAGTATTTTTTTGATAATTTTGCCCGTAAGAACAATATTTAATGAGCATCTATATCCTTGGCATTGAATCCTCCTGTGATGATACATCAGCCGCTGTCATCCGCGACAGGGAGATACTTTCCAACCTGATCGCGAACCAGGATGTTCACCGGGCTTTTGGCGGGGTGGTCCCTGAATTAGCATCGAGGGCCCACCAGCAGAACATCATCCCGGTGGTTGAACAAGCCTTGAATATAGCAAAAGTAAACAAAAATCAATTGCACGCCATTGCATTCACCCGTGGCCCGGGATTACTCGGCTCATTGCTTGTGGGAACCTTATTTGCCAAATCCTTCGCTCTATCGCTGGGGATACCGGTTATCGAGGTCGACCACATGGAAGCGCACATCCTGGCCCATTTTATAGAAGAGCCGGGAAACCCCCGTGAAGCCCCCGGATTTCCTTTCCTTTGCCTGACTGTTTCGGGAGGCCATTCCCAGATCGTGCTGGTCAGGGATTATTTTGACTTCACCATTGTTGGAAAAACGATCGATGATGCAGCCGGAGAAGCATTCGATAAAGCGGCCAAGATCCTTGGGCTTCCATACCCCGGCGGGCCATTGATAGATAAACTGGCCCTGGAAGGCAATGAAAATGCATTTCCTTTCCCCGAACCGGTAATACCTGGATTGGATTACAGCTTCAGCGGTTTAAAGACCTCATTTCTGTATTTTATCAGGGACCGGCTGAGGGAGGACCCTCAATTCATTGAAAAGAACAAGACAGATCTGGCTGCATCGATTCAGAAAGTGATCGTTGATATCCTGATGAAAAAGCTGGTCAAATCATCCATTGAATATCACGTCAATGATATTGCCATAGCAGGTGGAGTTTCGGCCAACTCAATGCTTCGCCGAACTTTACAGCAAAAAGCACTGGAACTGGGCTGGCGCGTTTTTATTCCCAAATTTGAATTTTGCACAGATAATGCCGCCATGGTTGCGATGACAGGATATTTCAAGTACCTTAGACAAGAATTTGCGAGCCAGAGATTGTCGGCGTATGCACGGGGCGGAGAGCGAAGAGTTTAAAACATGGAGGCAGGGAAGCGGGGAAGTGGGGAATTTTGAAATTTGAAATTTGAAATTTGGAATTACAAATGAAAGCTATCATTCTACCCGAATACAATGCCAACGTCATCCGGGCGATGAAAAGCCTGCAGGTGAGCGATTTGGACATTCCAAAGCCGAAAGGGAGCCAGGTATTGATAAAAGTAGCGGCTGCTCCCTGCAATCCGTCCGATATTGCCTTCATGAGAGGGGGATACAATATCCAAAAACCCGTTCCGGCAGTAATGGGGTTTGAATGTACCGGAACCATTGTGGAAACCGGGGAGGATCCATTTGCCCGTCAAATGAAAAGTAAAAGGGTCAGTTGCTTTTCCCAGGGCACAGAAAACGGCACATGGGCAGAATATTTTCTGACTGATTATAAAAACTGCCTGCCTGTCAGAGATGAACTCGATGATGAGCAGGCGGCAGCGTTTTGCATCAACCCTTTTACAGCCTTTGCCTTATTCAACATGGCCATTGAAAAAAAGGCCGGGGCAATCATCCAGAACGGCGCTTCCGGCCAGGTCGGCATTTTTATAAGAACCCTCGCTAAAAAGAGACAAATACCCGTTATTAACCTGGTCAGAAAAGAAGAACATATAAAAGAACTCAGCGAAGCCGGGGAAAAGTATGTGCTTAACCTGAGCGATCCGCAATGCGAGGCCAGCTTGCAAAAGCTTGCACTTAAAAATCACGCGACTATTGCCTTTGATGCAGTAGCTGGTGATACTTCCGGAATGATCCTCGGTGCCATGCCCCCGGGATCGGAACTTATCGTTTACGGCGGGCTGTCAGGAAAACCTGTGGGCATGATCAATCCGCTCGACATCATCTTTAAAGGGAAGACCATCAGTGGTTTTAACCTGGGTGACTGGAAAACTGAGGTTGGAGAAGATCATTTCCAGAAAGTATCGGAAGAATTGCAGGATCTGATGATCTGGGGGATACTGGCTACCCGCATCCAGGGGGTGTTTTCACTGGAAGAAGTCCAACAGGCCATGGAACAATATATTCGCAATATGTCGTCAGGAAAGATCCTCTTCCAGCCCTGAAAAGATCAATACCCTTCCAGTTCAATGATCCTTTCTTCATCCCCGACCGGATAAATTATATTTCGCAGGGGATCATAGTGATAATAATATCTATCATAAGGATAATCTTCAGGAATGTTTTCCCAGATATAGTCATTCATCAGGTAATCAAACAAATACTCAGCAGATTTTTTTCCGAACCGGCGGGCAAATTCATATACCTGCGGCATAGTAATCGTATCGATCGTATAATCAAAGCTCATCTTGCCGGATAATAGACTTTGCTTTAATGTCCCGCCCATTGCATCAAGCAGGTAATCTGACACAAACAATACTTTGTTCTTTTTTTCGGTATTCATCCGGCCCAATTCTAACCATACATTAAAATTGATCGCATTCAGGTCGATCCCGTCGATCACGATGATCTCATCATAGACTTCTTCTTCGCTGCTGTATGGATGAATATATTCTTCAAGGGAAAACTGAGCAATATTAATGATATAGGGGGTTCCCCCGTTTTCCATCAGGGTATCGATGGAATTTCCAGGTATAACCCTGCTGTTGTAACTTTCCAGCGTTTTTCCAAAACCGGCGGTGAATTGCTCAATTAAAAGTGAATCTGTTACAGCTCTCAAAAAAAGGCTGTTTTCTAAAAGCATACTTTCTTTCCGGAACCCTTCCATGGTGTCGAGCCCGGGTATCTCAAATTCTTTAAGATTGTATTTATAGATGATGGATGGGCGGAGAAGGAGAAATTCACGAGGTTTGTCAGCTTCAACAAAAGACCTTGCAAGTTTTTGCTCCAGGCTACAACCAGTAAACAGGAAAAGGATCAGCGCAAACCGGTATAAAGACCGCATCAATATTAGTAATCGCATATTTATTTTTCTAATGGTTCAGCCAGGAGCGCTTCACCAAAAGCTTTCCCGTAAGCGACGGCTTGCTGCTGCTCTTCGAGGTCCGGTGTGAATTTCACAAAAACGCCTTCCCCAAAATACTTAAGCTTAAGATTATCCAGGTTTGATTTGATTAGATTCCTGCTCTCACCGGACCATCCGTACGACCCAAAACCACCGGCTAATTTGCCTTTATCCCTTAACGGATTGATTACTGAAAAAAGCTTGTAAACAGGTAAAAGGATATTCTGGTTTATGGTTGTGCTGCCCACAATAAGGGCGGCGCTTTCGGCAACCTTTTGATCCAGTTCGCCAATCGTCGATTTCTCCATATCAAAGACTTCAGCCTCGATATCACCTGCCATCCTGATCCCCTCTGCTATTTTCTCTGCAAGCAGGCCTGTCTTATGATAAGCCGAAACAAAGGGAATAAATACTTTGTGCCTGATTGGCAGTTCTAAATGTTCATTGGCATATTTTTCCGATAAAGTGACATATTTAAACCAATCAGTCCGTAAGACAGGACCATGGCCGGTTGCTATAGTCTTAATATCCAACGTTTTAATTCTATCAATAGCTTTTAGCATGAATTTACTGAATGGCTTTAATATGACATCAAAATAGTATTTGAAATCTTCGTCAAAATCCCCGACCAGGTCATCGAATATGGCTTCATGGCAATAATGTGCCCCGAAAGAATCGCAGGTAAAGAGAACTTTCTCCTCCGGCAGGTACGTGTACATGGTATCGGGCCAATGGAGGTTCGGGGCGCTGATAAACTGCAGGATCTTGTCACCCAGGTCGAGCATATATCCGTCTTTCACAATGATATACGGAAAGTCAGTATAAATCATATCCTTCAAATACCTGATCGCATTGTTTGTCCCAACCACTTTTGCATTAGGCGCGGCTTTAAGCAGATGAACCAGGCACCCGGAATGGTCAGGTTCAGTATGGTTCAAAATGATGTACTCGATTTCGGATGGGTCTGTGACCTTTTTCAACTTTTCAAGGTAAACATCCCAAAAACCTTCCTTAACGGTTTCAATGACAGTTTTTTTCTGTGCATTGATGAAATAGGAATTATATGTAGTCCCATGCCTGGTTTCCATCACCACATCGAAGGTTACGAGGTCGTGGTCCAGGACACCGATCCATTGAACTGAAGGACTGACGGTCAATATTTTATCGTCTTTCACTGGTAAATAATTATTGGTTATTGGTTAATGGTTAGTGGATAATTTTTAATTTTTAATTAATCAAATTCCAGCCTGATCTGTTTACCTGGTTCGTCCGGTTCCTCGGGCTCAGGTTGTTCATCTCTTGGAATTTCATCACCTGGGATTTCTAAAGATGGAATTTCTTCGGATGTGATTTCTTCTGATAAAATATCAGTTTCCGGGATATCCTCATCCACTTCCCCGGCAGGCAATTCCATTTCATCAAGAAGTTCTTCAGCAACCGGTACTTCTTCTTCCTGCTCATAGGGCAAAGGTTCCAGCCATTTGATCCTATCAATGGCATGAGCGGAAAGCCTTCTGCCTTTTGCACGGTAACTCTTCACACCGATAAATTCCGCCACATTCACTTTTTCGTCATCCCGCTTTTTACCATTTTTCTCCTCGAATGAAAGTCCAAGCTGAGGCAGCCAGTCGAGACTAACCTCCACAAGCCGGGAATCCTTATGATCATTAAGAAAATTGACTGCTTTATCGGATAAATCGATATTGAATCTTTTCAGATAATAGTTACTCGTATTACCATCAAAATAGACCACGGAAACGACAATTTTCGGATCATATTTCAGGATGAAAAACATATCTTCATCAAAATGGGTGGAAAGATCGTAGTTGTAAAGCTTATAGACACCCGACTTATGAATGGTCATTATTTTATCATCGCCTTCAAATGCGCCGAGATAAGATCCTCTTTCATCAGCGCTGAGACGCTTGACGGATTCATCAAACCAGATGCCACGGGCGCCAAGGGTTGATACACCATGCTCTTTCTTAACAATCTGGCGGACCGGGTTTTTGGTCAGGATGTTACCCAGCGAACTCCTCCCTTTAATGGTAATCCGGCTGAAGTCGAACTCGAAAGTGGTCTTTTTCATCCTGGGTTTTGGACGCAGGAAAACCTTGAGCATCTCAGCTTCCCCGTTTGGATTGGCAGAAAAATAGATCACCTTCGATCCCGGGGACCCCTTGGTAAGATCGTATTCCTTATCCCGCGTAACGCCAACTACAGCAAATCTTTTCACATAGCAGGCACCCTTTTTCCCATCGCGGTAAATCATATTGTATATCGTCCGCTCATCATTCTTTTTATAAACATTGATGTAGACGATATCTTTACCGGCAAAAAATTTGCTTTCCACCTTTCTGACCAGGAAAGAGCCATCTTCCCTGAACAGGATGATATCATCGATATCGGAACAATCGCAGATATATTCATCTTTTTTTAGTGAAGTCCCGGCAAATCCTTCCTCCCGGTTGATATAGAAACGTTGGCTGGCGGCGGCCACCGAAGCGGCTTCGATCGTATCGAAGCTCCTGATCTCTGTTTTTCTCTCTTTGCCTTTTCCGTACTTCTTTTTGATCTGCTCGAAATAAAGAATGGCATAATCGACCAGGTGTTCCAGGTGGTTCTGAACTTCTGCGATCTCGTTCTCAATAGCAAGGATCTGCTCATCAGCTTTTTGCGAGTCAAACCTGGAAATCCTTTTAATTTTTATTTCGGTCAGCCGGATGATATCATCAAGGGTGATGTCCCGGAGAAGCTTCTTCCTGTGTGGCGCTAATCCTTTCTCAATAGCATCAATCACCTCTTCCCAGGTCTCACTGGTCTCTATTTTACGGTAGATCTTAAATTCGATGAATATCTTTTCGAGGTTTGAATAGTGCCATTGGTCCTTTGATTCGGTCATCCTGATTTCAAGTTCCCGGCGGATCAGGTCGAGCGCATGCTGCGTTGAGATGCGCAGGATCTCTTTCACATCGAGAAATTGCGGTTTGCCATCTTTGATCACACAGGCATTTGGTGAAACTGGCACTTCACATTGGGTGAAAGCATAAAGAGCATCGAGGGTCTGGTCGGGCGAGGTGCCCGGCACCAGGTGAACCATGATTTCCGCTTCAGCGGCCGTGTTATCATCGATCTTCCTGATCTTGATCTTTTTCTTATCGTTAGCCAGGACGATTGAATCGATGAGGTTAGAAGTCGTAACCCCGAACGGGATCTCATGGATGACCAGGGTTTTGTTATCCAGTTTCCTGATCCTTGCCCTGATCCTGACCTTTCCTCCCCTGACTCCATCATTATATTTAGAAACATCAATTAGCCCGCCGGTTTGAAAATCAGGATAGATCTCAAAGTCATTTCCGCATAGAATGTCTACGCAAGCATCGATCAGTTCGAGAAAATTGTGAGGAAGTATCTTGGAAGCAAGGCCGACGGCGATCCCTTCCACTCCCTGGGCAAGTAAAAGCGGGAATTTTACCGGAAGCGTGACAGGCTCCTTGTTTCGGCCGTCGTAAGATAATTTCCAGGGTGTGGTTTTTGGGTTAAAGACAACCTCAAGGGCGAATTTCGACAACCGCGCCTCGATGTAGCGGGGCGCTGCAGAACTGTCACCGGTAAGGATATTACCCCAGTTTCCCTGCGTTTCGATAAGAAGATCTTTTTGTCCGAGCTGCACCAAAGCATCCCCGATCGAAGCATCACCATGAGGGTGGTACTGCATCGTATGCCCTATGATGTTGGCGACTTTATTGAAACGCCCATCATCCAGCTGTTTCATGGAGTGAAGAATCCTGCGCTGAACAGGCTTTAGGCCATCAATTACTTCAGGGACGGCACGTTCAAGGATAACATAGGACGCATAATCAAGGAACCAGTTCTCATATAAACCGGAAACTTTGATAATACGGTGCGTATCAGGTGACACAGTCATATCCTCGCCGGAATCCCCCGATTGAGGATGGATTTCCTCTGATTCATCCCTGATTTCATCCCAGTTATCTTCCATCAGATCTTATCCTGCTTATTATTTAACCAGCTTTGAAATGGCCTTGAACTCTTCCGTTCCGGAATACCTGAGCAATTCAAACAAAACAGATTCATAAGTTGTGATGACAGCACCCATCCTCCGCATCCGGTTTATCGCCATGTGCTTATCATTCAGCCGTCTCGATGAAACGCAATCTTCCACTATAACGGGAATAAAATCATGTGCTAAAAGGTCGATGGCAGTCTGTAAAACGCAAACATGCGCTTCTATTCCTGTAATGATGATAAATTTTTTATTTAAGGAATCCAAATGATCCATAACTGAGGGGTCGTCACAACAACTGAAAGCAAACTTCTCTAATGGATGTCCGGTATCGAACAATTCCTGAATCTGCTGAATCGTTGGGCCTAAGCCTTTTGTATACTGCTCGGTAACAAGAATCGGAATTCGAAGGGCCTGTAAACCCTTGATCAGTATGCCTGAATTCAGGGCAAGGTTTTCATGACCGGAAATGAATGGAAAAAGCTTTTCCTGCATATCGATCACCAATCCGGCAGCCTGGTCTCGTAATATTCTCATGTTACAAGTTAAAATTAATTACATTTCCTGTATATTAAGTGGTAAAGGGCAATCATAAAAAAAATAGGATATCCGCCTTCATCTCGTTTCATTCCAGACTCTTAGAAGAAAAATTTCAATCGCTAAAAAAACCAGGGCTAAAATAATAAATAACTTCCAAAGTCTGGTACCCTGGTTTATATCTTTAATGGTATCTGATAAGGGTTTTCCCCTATCAGCCAGTATCCTGAAATTATCAACGGAATAGCGCAGGACAAGTTCTTCCAATTCTGACTGGCCAGCAAATTTCATTGCCGATTCCTTCCGGTTATAGTTAAAACTTAACCCTTTCAGTGTTTCATTACTCTTAAGCAGTTTATAATGGCCCGCTTTTTGGATCTGGTTATAAATCCGGAGGTTTAGTTTTTTATTCAGATTTTGCTGGCCCGGAATAAATTCGAAATCACCGGAAACAGAAGCAATCCTTAAAGTATTATCCCCGTTGATATAGGTATTGCTCAATTCAATCTTATTATCACGACTGATAATGTAATAAAGCGGATCGGTAGCAGCGCTCAGCAGCGCAATACGGTATAAGGTGGGGACAAAGACAGCATGCCTGGCAAAGTTACCAAATGGCTCCTCCAGTGGGACAGCGAGCAGAAAAACCTGCCCTTTTCCCGCTGATTCACAGGTCAGAAAAGCTTTTCCATTCAGCATGGACATGACCATCATCTGTGATGATTGCATTTGCCGGGAGATATCATAGAAAGCTTTCACCGCCGGCAGGTCCGTGTTATCCAGGTTACGGTCACCCGCTCCGGTTTTCTCGAAAACATCGGCAAAGACAGGGTTATTAAGATCAAGTGCAGTAACACGGGTTTCTTCAGTCAATAAACCGGTATAATAATTTGAGCCCACTGAAAATAAAAAATCCCGGTAACTTGCCATATCCGCTTTAGCGGATGGTATAATTAAAAGTGTTCCGCCATTTTCAAGATAGACCGACAGTTCCTGTGCAAGTCCTGAAGAAAGTTCATTTAATTCATTGAGGATGACAAGTTCATAATCCCGGAGCCGGTTATAATCAATGTTTTTCAAGGAATTGTTCACAAAAAGAAAGGCAGAATCCCTGCCAAACAAAGAATTAAGATAAGGGCTCTCTTCCTGGCCGTTAATGGAAAGTATCGGAATGGAACCTGCCACATTATAAGTCAGGAACATCTGATCATCAAAAATAACAGGGTAATCTGAAATTTCCAGCGTTCCTGACTGGATCCCTTCTTCATAATTTGTAAATGGCAGTTCCACATCATAAAAAGTACCAGGCTGGATATTAAAACTGGCCAGGGCTTTTTGTTTCCCGTGAACCGATAGCTTCAGCGGGACTTTTTCATAATTTGTTTCAGAATCATTTACAATCCTGGCAATTAGTTTCACGCCCTGGTTCAACTGGTGAACAGGAGAGATGAACCAGCAGCTGTCGATATAAAGGTTTTCAGTCCTGACTGCCTTCAATGGAATAAGCCAGACAGTTACCATGCTGTCGGGTTTAATATGCTCAAAATCAGCCATAGATAATTGGAAATCAGATATAAGATAGCTTATTTTAGCCTGGCCAGGCGCGTCAATGTAGCTTTCTTTCTGCCTGCCTTTCACTTCAGATATCATCCTTACGGCAGGTGTAACCTGAATCTCATCAATCATCTGCAAAAATTCCTCCTTGCTCACCCAACGCTGGTGCCGGCCTTCAAATTCATTGGTCGTAAGCATAAAGAGGTCGGAAGACCTGTAGGCTGAAGCGATTTCCTTTGCCTTGGTCCTGGCTGCTTCAAGCAGCGGTCCGGTAGTTGTCAGGGCCTCCATACTAAAAGAATTGTCAATATATACATTAACCTGGCTAATGGCATCCGGCCTGGTTGCATTCCTGACATGAGGGATGTAAGGCTGGGCAAAAGCCATAATAAGGGCAGTAATGGCCAGCATCCTGGCGATCATGACCAGCAGGTGTCTTAGTTTTGATTGTTTCCGGGTTTGCTGCTTCAACTCTTCCAGGAAGCGGACATTGGTAAAATATACCTTCCTGAACTTCCGGAAATTGAAAAGGTGGATGATTACAGGGATGGCAACCGCTAATAATCCCCAGAGCATATTTGGGTAAAGAAAACTCATGGTATTTAAGGAAAGCGCAAAAATAAGCATTATACACCAAGAAACAGGTTCATGGTCAACAAATGACTTTCATGCCCGGATATTTTAACATGAAAAATAAAATTTTGTTTTAAAGTGTTGCAGGTAAATAAAGGACAAATATATTTGCATCCGCTTTTTAAACCAATAATATTATAAAATGGACCAGAAGAAGCTCGAAAAACTGGAGAACATCAAGAATTATCTTGAAAATGATGACATTGGCGGCCTGAATAAGTACATCGAAAGGATCAAGCCCATTGTTAAAGATGATGAAGATTTTCTGGAAATTTTCGAAGAATTTAAGAATAAAAATTATGACCAGACACTCTTCCTGACAGAAGAAATCATCTTCGACGTCAATGATTCCGAATTTGTGGATGACTTTGATAAGGTGGACCTGGATGAATTCAGCGAAAAGCATGATTTGTTGCCTGAAAACCCCGAGGAAAATTTTGAGGATTTTACCGATGATTTTTCTGAAGATCTTACTGAAGATCGGTTCGATGACCTGCCTTTCTATGAAGATAAAGATGATGATTATTATTGATATTGGCCGGTCCTTTAAAAATGTTGTAATTTCGGGATCATGAAATCCCGAAAAAAAAATAATCATCCCAACAGGCGGGATCCGGCATTAAGAGGAAAACGAGTTTCCGGAAAAACCGGCCTGCCTCCAGGATCGCTTATCCATATTGGAAAAGTCCTTACTGACAGCGTTAAGATCAATTTAACGGAGTTCAATTCTGCCGAGATCTATCAGAAAAAAATAAACAACCTGGATGGGTTGGATGTTAAAAATGAATTCTTTAACAGCTGGATTGAAATCAGCGGGTTGCACGACACTAAAATCATTGAATCTGTCGGGCAAACACTTGGCATTAACCCCCTGATACTTGAAGATATTCTCAATACCGAGCACCGGCCTAAATTCGATATTCAGGACGGGCTTTTATTCCTGACTTTGAAAGCTTTTTCATTATCAGAGAGCAGGGAAATACAAATCGAACAGGCAAGCTTTGTCCTTGGTAAAGGATTTCTTGTATCTTTCCAGGAAAGTAACCATTCATGGTTTGACCCGGTCAAGTTCAGGTTAAATAATTCTGTGGGTAAAATCAGGCACCGGGGATTGGATTTTATCCTTTACTCCCTTATTGATGTCATCGTCGACCAGTATTATGCTGTCGCTGAAGAAATCGGCGACAAGCTTGAAGAACTTGAGGAGATGATTTTTGAAAATCCCAGCCAGCAGCTGATAGAAAAGAACCGGTTAATCAAAAAAGAAATTATTACCATCCGTAAAGCTCTCACTCCTTTGCTCGAAGCGATCAGTAAGCTGAACAGGGATGAACCTGAACTGATAGAAGAGGAGGTCATGCGGTATTATGATGACGTTCATGATCACATCGTTCAAATCATCGATTACATCGACACTTACCGCGAATTAAGTGCAGAACTCAAAGAAAGTTACCTGTCAAATATCACCCTGAGGATGAACCAGATCATGAAATTATTGACGATCATTACAACCATTTTTATCCCCCTGACATTTATTGCAGGGATTTATGGTATGAATTTTGAAAATATGCCCGAACTTTACTGGAAATACGGGTATTTCTGTGTTTTGGCTGTCATGTTTACCATCATGGCAGGAATGGTCATTTATTTCAGTCGAAAGAAGTGGATTTAAACCAAAAACTATGGGCATCATAAAGGATTTTAAAGCATTTGCCATGAGGGGCAATGTCATTGACCTGGCTGTGGCGGTGGTAATTGGCGGTGCATTTGGGCAGATCGTAGCATCTTTTGTCAACGATATCCTGATGCCACCTCTTGGACTTTTAATGGGTGGTGTTGATTTTAAAGACCTTAAAACCACCTTAAAAGAAGGTACGGACGCCATTCCTGCTGTTACATGGAATTACGGTATGTTCATCCAGAATATTATCGATTTCCTGATCATTGCATTTGCGATTTTCATAATGGTCAGAGCAATTGCGAAAATCCAGCGGATGAAAGCTCAGGAACCAGCACCACAACCTCCGCCGCCTGAACCGACCAATGAGGAAAAACTGTTGACGGAGATCAGGGACTTATTAAAAAAATGAAAATTCAATCAGAACTTTAAAATCTAATTCACCCTGCAAACCATTCCCTTGAGGTACAGTCCTTCCGGGAAATTAAGCGCGACCGGGTGGTCGGGTCCTTGCGAAAGGTATTCCAGCACATAAGCTTCCCGGCCGGCATCAATGGCAGCATCGGCGACAATTTTCTGGAAAAGATCGGGTTTAACATAACCGGAGCAGGAAAAGGTGATCAGGATGCCACCGGGACGTAATAGTTTGAAAGCAAGCAGGTTGATATCTTTATAGCCTCTTGTGCCGCCGCTTAACTGGCTTGCTGAAGCCACAAACTTAGGCGGGTCAAGGACGATAAGGTCAAACTGACGCCTGCTATCGCGAAATGTCCGTAAAAGGTTGAATACATCTTCCTGGATAAATTCGATGTTATCCATATCGGCCTCATTCAATTGGAAATTCTGCCTGGCAAGATCAAGGGTTTCCTGAGAAGTATCAACATTAGTCACATGGGATGATTTGCCTACGCTGGCTGCTATACCAAATCCGCCTGTATAGGAAAATGCGTTAAGGACTTCTTTATTTTCCGCATATTTCATCAACAGGGCCCTGTTTTGCCTCTGGTCAAGGTAGAAACCCGTTTTATGGCCATTATAAACGTCAACCAGGAAATGGAGTGGGCCTTCTTTAATCGGGATAAGGGGCGGAGGCGCATCGCCTGTCAATGTCATGACACTGTCCTGATATCCTTCTTTCAGCCGGCTATCCGAATCCGACCGCTCAAAAATCCCGCTGCATGGCCATTGCGCTTTTAACTGGCTAACTATTTCATCCTTCCAATACTCGGCCCCCGCCGACAGAAACTGGCAGACCAGGAAATCATCATAACGGTCCACAATTACCCCCGGAAGGCCGTCAGATTCGGCAAAAATCAACCTGTATGCATTGGTTCCAGCAAGGTCAGCGATATCCTTCCTTAATGCAATGGCACCTGTAATTCGATTTTTAATAAGATCCTGATCGACATGCTCATCCAGGTTAAAACTCAGGATCCGGACCCTTATCTGAGATTTTGAAGAATAACTGCCCCTTGCCATCCATTGTCGGTCGATTGTAAAAACCTCAACTGTCTGCCCATCAACAGGACTGCCTTCCACACTTTTTATTGCTCCGGAAAAAATCCAGGGATGGCGGCGAAGAAGAGACCCTTCTCGACCGGAATTTAGTGTTATTTTTACAAATTGGTTCATCTACATTGGCTGGTTTTCAGGTTTTGCATCAAAAGTATCTAAAAACAGTGAACAGTGAACACCATTAATTCCGACCCCGTGCCTGATTCAATCACGATAAGGTTTTATGAGGAATTGAATGACTTCCTTCATTATTCCAGAAGGAAGAAAGCTTTTAATTTCACATTAACGGGAAAAAGGACTATCAAAGATATCATCGAAGCATTAGGTGTTCCGCATACGGAAGTCGATCTGATTCTTGCCAACCAAAAGCCTGTTCAATTCGATTACCATCCAAATAACGATGACTATATTTCTGTCTACCCGGTCTTTGAAGCAATCGACATCACAAGCATCAACTTGCTGCGGCCAAGGCCGCTCCGTGAACCAAAATTCATTCTTGATGTGCACCTTGGTACTCTGGCCAAATATCTCAGGTTACTCGGGTTCGATACCCTTTACAGGAATAACTTTGAAGATGCTGAAATAATAAACCTTTCTGTATCAGAACAGCGGATCATACTTACCCGCGACTTGCTAATCCTGAAAAACGGAAAGGTGACCCATGGTTATTTCGTGAGGGAAACCATCCCTATGAAACAGCTCCGGGAAATCGTCACGCGATTTGACCTGAAGGACCAGATCAAAATCAGGACTTGAGCTGATAAAGTTTCCACCATGGTGTTCTTGGGGATTCATGGTGCTCACGGTGGTATCCGAAGAAATAGCAGGACAACATGGCAAGCAAGTGAACCTTCCTGAGGGTTCGGGCCCTGTGAGGGCCCATCTTAGCAGTATGGGGCATCCGGTGCGGCACAAAAGTTCCAAAATAGAATAGTTGAAAGGTGCTGAGAACTGCTGGTATCACCCAGAAAAAAATAATGGACCAATCTGTGAACCATATCTTCAAAATATTATACAGGGCCGCCATGATCACCAGTTGTATCCAGGTAAGATAGTGAACCATAAAACGGAACCACCAGACAAAAAAGTTCTGCGATTTGAATGAATAGTCGGGGTCCTTTTCAGTACCCGGATACATGTGATGCAACCCATGGTAGCGTATCAGTGTCCTGTACCACATCCCTGCATATAAAAAAACAGAAGTATACCCGATGGCCTGGTTAACCAACCTGTTTCGTGAAACAGTTCCATGCATGGCATCATGTCCGGTTATGAAAAGCCCGGTAAAAAAGTAAGTCTGCAGTAAAATATGAAGGTAGAAAAAAGGTGAGAGATAATTTATTTCTACCAGTGCAAGCGAATATAAGAGATGCGCGGCCCAAATCAGAATGATGCTTATGGCAATCAGAATACCCATTCAGGAAAAATGAAAAATAATATTTAAAATGATGAAAAACATGAATTGAATGATAAACAGCGCCGGAGCAATTTTGTTCTTAATATTTCCCACACTTCTGTCAAGGATTATAAGCAGGATCATGGCAGTGAGGAACCATCCGGTATAATTCTGCATGGGGACCGCTTCACCATACCAGTTCCACATATCCAGCCTGATGGCAACCGGTTCGAGGGCTATGTCGTAAAGGACCATCAAAGCCGAGCCAAACAGGTATCTCAGCCAGCGATTACCTGTGAAAATACCGGTCAATGCCCAGCAGGAGTAAATCAGTAATAACCAGTTAATCCCGATCATCAGCGGTGTATTCCAGAGCTTGATCCCGAGGGTCTTCCCATAAACATAATCACCAAAAATGGCACCTGAGTTCACGCCGATCGATTCTATCGTGTAACCTATTAAATAGATCACCAATCCTGTCAGGTAAATCCTCAAATCTGCTTTTTCATGAAAAAGCCACAGAAAGTAAAGGCTGAACAGCAGGGTGAATGGCACCAGTGCCTGGAATAAGGGTTGTGTCTTGTTGATAGATAAGCCCATAAGACCGACCAGGTAGTAGACGCAAAGAATTAAAATAGTTGCTACCGGGTACTTTCTTACATTTTCTATCATCAGTTTATTTTTTTTATTGAAGGAATCATATCGGCCACGATTTTTGCGGAAGAAAGGCACAGCGGGATACCGCCGCCAGGATGAACGCTCCCGCCTGTATAATACAATCCCCTGATTTTCGAAAAGTTAGGATGACGCTGGAAAGCTGCCCAAATCGTATTGGAGCTGTTCCCATAAAGCGAACCCCGGTAGGAAGCCGTTTTCTCTTCGATTCCACGAGGATCCAGGATAAATTCAAATTTCCGGTGTTGACTTATGTCAATTCCTGTTATCCTTTTTATCTTCTTTTCAATCTGGCCTCTTACATCGTTAATCATAAGATCCCAATCCTGGCCGACATTTTCCGGTGTATTGATCATAACGAACCAATTTTCGCAGCCCGCGGGCGCATCTTCAGCCACTACCTTGCTGCTGATGAAAATATAAACGGTCGGGTCGGAATGAAGGGTTCTCAGGTTGAAAAGACAATTGAATTCCTGCTGATAATCAGCTGAAAAAAGGATATTATGCAGGTCTAATCCGGGTGATTCCGTTTCCATGCCCCAGTAAAATATCAAGGCAGAAGTCGACCGTTCATGCCGAAACCATTTCTCAGGGAAAGGCAATTTCTTTAACAGCTTTTTATAAAGAAAATAAATATCCAGGTCACTGACAATTATCTTATAATCCAAAAAATCTTCACCGTTGACACGTAACCCTGCCACCTTATTCCCTGAAAGCAGGATTTCCTGTACTTCACAGTTAAAATAAAATCTGACGCCCATCCTTTCATACAAAGATTTAAGCGATTGGGCTATTTCGTACATTCCTTTTACCGGGAAATATGCACCCAGGTTATGCTCCAAATGCGGGATCACCATCATGGTAGCAGGAGTCTTGAAGGGATCCGATCCGTTATAGGTGGCAAAGCGATCGAACAATTGGACGGTATTCGGATGAGTGAAACTTCGCTGATTGATCTCGTGAAGGGTTTTAAACGGCTTTAATTTTGGAAGAAGGAACAAAGCCCTGATAAAATCTTTGGAATAATAGTTCCTGAAACGATGAAGGGAGTTGTTGATGAATACCGGGTATGTGAAATCATAGATCCGGCTGCTCTCCCCGAGGTATCGGATCACATTTTTGCTGTCCTCACCGGCCTTGCGGTGCAACTCTTCTGCAAACTCTTCCGTCTCGCCATAAGCATTTATGATCATGCCGTCCTCATAAAAATAACGGCAAACTACAGGCTGCTTTGAATATTTGAAATGACTTGCGAAATCATCATCCACGAGTTCAAACAATTCCCCGATCAAATTGGGCAAAGTGAACAGCGAAGGACCCGTATCAAAACGAAATCCTTCATGCCTGATTTCCGACATTTTTCCACCCGGACGGTCATTTTTCTCAAAAACATCAATCTCGTAGCCTTTTGCTGCCAATCGTGCAGATACTGCAATGCCACCTATACCGGCTCCTATTACTGCAACTTTTTTTGGCATCCGGAAACATTTTAAACAAAGATATGTTATAAAGGCTGATGATTATTGTAATTTCGTAAACCAAACCTGATAATGAAAAAAGTACTTATCGTTGGGACTGGTCTTGGCGGGTTGACTACCGCGCTGCGCCTTGCCAAACTCGGTTACCAGGTCGAAATGGTCGAGAAATACCACCAGCCGGGAGGCCGGCTAAACCAGCTTAAAAAAGACGGATTCACCTGGGACATGGCGCCCACCTTCTTCAGCATGAGTTATGAATTCAAGGAATTCGTCAAATCAACCGGTATCAAAATGCCTTTCGAATTTGTGGAGCTCGACCCGCTGTATGCTGTCAATTTTGAAAACAGTGACAAATTTTACCTGATCCATAAAAACCTGAAAAAGCTGGCTAAAGAATTTGAAGCGCTGGAGCCTTATTTTGAAGCTAAAATGACACGTTATCTTGCAGGTGCCGGAAAGCTTTTTCACGATACCGAAAACATCATCATCAAGCAGAACTTCAACAGCATGGCCCATTTCCTGATGCAGATGGCAAAAGTACCCTGGGGCCATGCACCAAAAATGATCCGGTCAATGTGGAAAGAAATGGACCGCCATTTTGAATCCTATGAGGTTAAAGTGATATTTTCACTCGTGGCATTTTTCCTGGGAGCAACGCCATTCGACACGCCGGCGGTTTACAGCCTTCTCTCTTACACTGAAATGGTTCACGACGGCTACTTCAATGTCAAAGGAGGTATGTATAAAATCGTTGAAGGTCTTCTGGAAGAATTTAAAAAGAATAATATTAAGATCACCTACAACACCGAAATTATTGATTATGTTGAGAAAGAAGGGAAACTTGATCACCTGGTCGATAAAGAAGGGAAAAGATGGGACGCTGATATCTTTGTGATCAACGCAGATGCGGCAGGTTTCCGGTCGCAGATCTTCAAAAGATCCAAATTTACCGAAGAAAAGCTTGACCGGATGAAGTGGACCCTGGCCCCTTTCACCATGTATGTGGGGGTTAAAGGAAAAATCAATTCCCTGCACCATCACAATTATTTCCTTGGAAGCAATTTCAAAGAGTATGCTGGTAAAATATTTAAAAACTCTATAAGCCTTTCAAAGCCTTATTATTATGTAAACGTTAATTCAAGGTACAATACCTCCTCTGCGCCTGAAGGCTGTGAAAGCATCTTCATTCTCTGCCCGGTTCCCGATCTGCGCTACAAACCCGATTGGTCGGACCGTGACGAGCTGGCCAACAACATCCTCACCGATCTTTCGAACCGCATTGGCTATGATGTGAAAGGCAACCTGATGTCGCTGACCGTCATGGACCCGATAGAATGGGAAAAGACCTTCAACCTTTACAAGGGCAGCGGACTTGGGCTGGCTCATGACCTCAACCAGATCGGCGGTTTCAGGCCGAAAAACTACGATGAAGTTTTTGGAAATGTTTTTTATGTCGGAGCATCCACTACACCGGGAACAGGCTTACCGATGACCGTCATTAGTTCCAGGCTGGTGACAGAAAGAATTCAGAAGAAATATGGACTTGTACTTGGATAATGCGCTGGATTGCAGCGAGAAGACAACTAAGAATTACAGCACCTCTTTTTCACTAGGGGTTCGTCTTCTTGGCAAGCCTTTACGCAGGCCTATTTATGCCGTATATGGATTTGTCAGGTTCGCCGATGAGATCGTCGATACCTTTCATAATCAGAATAGAAAAGAGCTGATCTCCAAATTCGAGGCAGAAACATTCGAAGCCATTAATAAAGGTTTCAGCAGCAATCCCATTCTGCATAGTTTTCAATGGGCAGTGAAAATGTATTCCATTGAAGATGACATGATCAAGGCATTTCTCCGGAGCATGAGGATGGATCTTTGCCCGAACAGTAAAAATTTCAGCCAGAACAAATACCATAATTACATTTACGGATCAGCTGAAGTGGTAGGATTGATGTGCCTGAAGGTTTTTACTCATCAGGAAAAAAACTATGATGAACTGGTGCATCCTGCTCGGAAGCTGGGAGAAGCTTTTCAAAAAGTAAATTTCCTGAGGGATATCAAATCCGATCTCGAAGAGCGTGACCGGTTTTATTTTCCCGGTGTTAATTTCGACCAATTTAATAATGCATCCAAAAAGCTTATCGAAAAAGAGATCCAGGCTGATTTCGACCAGGCACTTACCGGGATAAGAAAACTCAATAAAGATGCTAAGCTTGGGGTATACCTGGCATATATTTATTATCAGAAGTTGTTCGACAAAATCAAACGGACTGACGCCTCGCAGATTTTAAAAAAGAGATACCGGATTTCTAATTCCCGGAAGATGGTGCTCCTGGCAGAGTGTTATTTGAGGGTGAAACTGGGTAAAATCTGAATCAAATGGAAGTGCAGAAGTTCACCTATGCCCTTCTCCTTGCCGGCTCCGTTGCAATTCCTATTGCCCTGAGTTTCGATCGGAAGGTTGCCTTTTACCGCAACTGGAAAGTTCTATTTCCGGCTACTTTCATCACTGCGATCATATTCATCATCTGGGATATTTATTTCACCCGTCACAACGTCTGGTGGTTTAACGAAGACTATGTTACCAGCTTTTTTATTGCCGGCCTGCCCGTTGAAGAATGGTTATTCTTTATCATTATCCCGTATTGCTGTATTTTTATTTATGAAGTTTCGAGGGCTTATATCAAAAGAGACTGGAAGCGATTTATCATACCGCTGAATATCATCCTGTTCATATTTTTCCTTACAGTGACGGTCCTTAATTTCAACCGGACTTACACTGCAGTGAACTTCGGTATCGCGACCCTGCTGATCGGGCTTCAGTTCTTATTAAAAACCCATAAAACATATCTTTTTCATTTTTATATCGCATACGCGTTAAGCATCATCCCTTTCCTGCTGGTGAACGGCGTTCTGACAAGCTTTCCAGTTGTAGGGTATAACGATGAAGAAAACCTGGCGATCAGGCTTTACACCATACCCGTGGAGGACTTCGCTTACCTGGTGAATTTACTGCTGATGAATTTAAATCTTTATGAATTTTTTAAATCGTTACATCGTTAAATCGTTAAATCAAAAAAAGGCCACCGTTTCTGGTAGCCTTTAGGGTTTCGTCTGTTTTAAAAGCCTTGATATGATCAAATCATACCGGTTTTAAAGCATTACAAAATACCCTGGTCGATCATGGCGTTGGCAACTTTAAGGAAGCCGGCCACATTAGCGCCTTTCACATAGTTGATATAGCCGTCCGGCTCTGTACCGTATTTTACGCAGGAAGCATGGATATCACGCATGATCTGTTGCAGCCTGGCATCTACTTCATTTTTAGGCCAACCAAGTTTCATAGAGTTCTGCGACATTTCGAGGCCGGAAGTAGCAACACCGCCGGCATTGACAGCCTTCCCGGGTCCGAAAAGAAGTTTATTTTCCTGAAATATTTCGACTGCTTCCGGTGTGGAAGGCATATTAGCGCCTTCAGCAACACAGACACATCCATTCTTCGCGAGGTTGCGGGCATCTTCTGCATTTACTTCATTCTGGGTAGCGCATGGTAGGGCAACATCGCATTTGACTTCCCACGGATGCTTGCCTTGGTGGAACTGAGCGCTGGGGAATTCATAAGAGAAGGGTTTCACAATATCCTGGTTTGAAGCGCGAAGCTCGAGCAGGTAATCGATCTTTTCACCTGAGATACCGTCCGGGTCATAAATATAACCATCAGGACCGGAGATAGTGACAACCTTGCCGCCGAGTTGGTTAACCTTGCTGACAGCGCCCCAGGCCACGTTCCCGAAACCGGAAATACAAACTGTCTTCCCTTCGAAAGACATGCCACGGGTAGCAAGCATTTCCTGGGCAAAATACACTGCACCGAAACCGGTGGCTTCCGGACGGACCAGGCTGCCGCCCCAGTTCAAACCTTTGCCGGTCAAAACACCGGTATGCTCATGGGTGAGTTTTTTATACATACCGTAAAGAAATCCGATCTCCTTGGCTCCTACACCAATATCGCCGGCCGGCACATCGGTTTCAGGGCCGATAAGTTTCCACAGCTCCAGCATAAACGCCTGGCAGAAACGCATGATCTCAGCATCGGACTTGCCTTTGGGGTCGAAATCGGAACCACCTTTGCCACCACCCATCGGTAAAGTGGTCAGGGCATTCTTGAAGATCTGCTCAAATCCGAGGAACTTCAGAATGCTCAGGTTAACACTCGGGTGGAATCGTAATCCACCTTTAAAAGGGCCAATGGCGTTATTGAACTGAATACGGTAGCCCAGGTTAACATGCACTTTACCCTGATCGTCAACCCAAGGCACCTTGAAAGTCAGTATACGGTCGGGTTCCACAATCCGGTCGATGATCCCGGCAGCTTCAAATTGCGGATTTTCATTGACAGCCTCTTCGATTGATTCCAATACCTCGCGCACTGCCTGCAAATATTCGGCTTCACCGGGGTGCTTCTTTTCGAGGTCACTCATTATCTTCTCTAAATTCATCATGGATTAATTTAATTATTATTACTGTTAAAATTTAACATTGTTAAAAGATTAACAGTGCAAATCTAGTGCTTATTCTTTAACAAAAAAGAAAAATCAGGAAGTTTTAAAAGATTTTTATTTGACGTCAGAATTTCACTGCTGACCAGGTAGTATTATTCTTTCCGAAACTATTTCACCGGAAATATAAGTGCGGACCCTGATCTTTTGACCAAATTCATCATACCAGGTCTCGCTGCCATGAATTAAGTTATCATGGTATTCCGTTGTCATAGCGGTCTTACCATTTGCATTCCATGATTTCCTGATCCCGCTTCCCCGATTAAAATCCGCTTTCCCGATCAGATTGCCAAAGCGGTCATAGTAATTCCATTCTCCCTCAAAATAGCCATTTTTGTAATTTCCTTCCTCAGTAACCTGCCCGATTCCGTTAAACTGGCGGCTGATTCCGTTCAGCGTGTCATTCACATAAGTCTTTTCAGAAAAGACATTTCCATTTAAGTCCATTTCCAGTGAAAGACCATTCAATCTGCCTTGCAGGTAGCTGTCTTCAGTCTGTTTATTCCCATTTTCATAAAACCTGGCAAGTTTTCCGTTTAGTTCGCCATTTTTATATTCTGCGGTTAGCATCGGTGACCCGTTTTCGTACCACCACTTCGCTTCCCCATCCATCTTGCCCCGACTGTCTTTAGGGATAATAAATTTAGGCTGGCCATCCCGGTAATAAGATTTATCTGCCTTCTGACATGATACAAAAAGGATTAATGGTAAAAGAAAAACAGGGATTAACCGCATTCCATTTTCAAAGAATCGTTTAGCCGGTAATAGCTTATTTTCGAAGCAAGGAATATTCATAGTATTGTAATATATTCCAGTTAATGTTGTCATAGCCGCCGTTTTCCCTGCGTTTAAAATGGAACTGGTTTTGAATTAATGGTATCCCGGTTTCATTCAGGCATCTTTCAAAATCATTGCCATAATATAATAATGCACCCAGGAAAAAATAACCGGCATCGAACCCTGAAAATGCATAATTCAAAGGCTCATCAATATACCTTGCCCGGTAAGCCAGAATAAAGGCTTTAACCTTATCAGACTGATAATCGATATAGGAAGACATAAAGATATGGGCATTTAGTGCTATAAGGTAATTTGATTCAATATTGCTGAATTTTTCCCACTCTGGTAGTCCGATTACTGTAATGGCATAATCATTTTTGAACGCACTGAGCTTACTGAGCAAGGCTGCAGGCAAAGCTTCATTTTCAGCATAAATGATGACCAGGTTGGGCTTGACCATCGAAGCATGATCTATGAATCCATGGGTGCTGTCGGTAGCATAATCCACGAACCTGACTTTTTCCTTCCCGGCCTTATTGTCCCCTTCTAATGCCTGCCTGAATTGTTCTATCAATTCATTATTCTGAAATTTATTGGCTATATAAAAAATGATCCGGTGATCCGGAAAATCCTGCCTGACCAATTCAGCCAGCAAAGCAGGCTGCGATTCAACCGAAGGCAGCAACTTAAAAACATACGGATTGCCTTGCAGGATATCTGGACGCGGTGACAAAGGATTAATCAGATGTATCTTGTTTTCAAGGGCAAATTCAGCCACATGAGAAAAAGTGCTTTTAAAGAAAGGCCCGAAAATCAGGTCCATTTTTTTTAAATCCGGGTCCTGAATCGCTTTTAATACCTTGGAAGTCTGCTGATCTACGTCATATACATTGATTTCAACGTCCAGCCCTTCTTGCCTGAGAGAATCCGCCGCCATCATAAAGCCGTGATAAAACTGGATGAAACGGAAGGAGCTTATTTCGTTGATTTTAGATGGTTCAAGGCTTTCTATCCACGCTGTATCTGCAACCTGCTCAAGGGAAAGCGGGATCATCAGGGCTATCCTGTAAGTTTCATGCCTGTTTTTCTTTAACTTTGCACAATCTTTTTCACCCAATTCTTCCTTCAATGAGCCTTGCACCGGAATGATCAATATATCGCCCGGTTTTGGGTTGGTAATGTTCGGGTTCTCATTTCTCAGGTCACTAATGCTTACATCGTATTTCAACGACAAACTATAATAATTATCGAGCGCCTGAACAACATGTTTCCTGGTTTCTTCCTGCGCACAAAGTGTATTTGTTGTTATAATTATACAAAGCAGAAAGCTTTGGATTAATAAACTGATTATGAAGGGTCTCCTTTGCATTTGGCTGGTTATGATTAAGTATTGACTGGCTTCACTCCCATTCTATGGTTGCCGGGGGTTTTGAACTGATGTCATATACAACCCTGTTCACCCCCTTGACTTTATTGATGATCTCATTGGATATTTTTGCCAGGAATTCATAGGGCAACTGCGACCAGTCGGCCGTCATACCATCAGTAGAACCCACTGCCCTCAAGACAACAGCATTTTCATACGTCCTCTCATCACCCATCACACCGACAGAATTTACCGGAAGCAAAACTGCCAGCGCCTGCCATACCTGATTATACAAATCATTCTTTTTCAATCCCTGGATAAAGATATCATCCACATCCTGCAGTATTCTGACCCTCTCTTCGGTTACCTCGCCCAGGATGCGGACACCAAGGCCGGGACCAGGAAACGGGTGGCGGTTCAGCAAATCTTTTTTCATTCCAAGTGCTGCACCTATCTTCCTGACTTCATCTTTAAAAAGGGAATGCAACGGCTCAACCACTTTCAACTTCATGAAATCGGGCAATCCGCCAACGTTATGGTGAGATTTGATCGTAGCTGAAGGTCCTTTTACCGATGCCGACTCGATCCGGTCAGGGTAAATCGTTCCCTGGGCCAGCCACTTCACATCCTGGATGCGATGGGCTTCTTCATCGAAAACTTCAATAAAGTTGCGGCCTATGGCTTTTCGTTTCAGTTCAGGGTCAGAAATGCCTTTCAAAGCAGAATAAAAACGCTTTTTCGCATCCACTCCCCTGACATTCAATCCCATATCTTTGTAGGAATGCAGGACCGACTCAAATTCATTTTTCCGCAACAAACCATTATCCACAAAGATACAGTGCAGGTTTGTCCCGATTGCTTTATCCAGCAGGACGGCTGCAACCGATGAATCGACACCTCCTGATAATCCCAGCACAACCTTATCATTTCCCAACTTCTCCTTTAACTCATGGACCGTAGATTCAATAAATAAAGAAGGGGTCCATGCCTGTGAGCAACCGCAAATGTCGACGACGAAATTCTTCAGTAAAATCATCCCTTCGGTCGAATGATATACTTCAGGATGAAACTGAATGCCATAAGTTGCTTCCCCTTCAACCTGGAAACCGGCTGCGGGAACATCCTGCGTACTCGAGATAATCTTAAAATTTGGCGGAAGGCGCAGGATGGTGTCGCCGTGCGACATCCAAACCTGGCAGCCGCTGCTCATTCCTTTCATCAATTCGTTCCTTGTATTGATAAAAGAAAGGTTTGCGCGGCCATATTCCCTGTTTTGTGAAGCGGCGACTTCGCCGCCATCGGAATGGGCCATGAACTGGGCACCATAGCAGACGCCCAATACCGGTACCCTGCCCCGGATTTTTTCCAGGTTTGGAACAGGCGCTTCAGGATCACGCACCGATGCCGGGCTTCCGGACAGAATAACCCCTTTGACCGATTCCCCGATCGTGTTGATTTTATTATACGGATGAATTTCACAGTAAACATTAAGCTCACGCACCCTGCGGGCAATCAGCTGGGTATATTGAGAACCGAAATCAAGGATCAGGATAGTTTCTTCCATTTGGCAAAGATAGAAAAAAGGTCTGTCAGATTATCCGTCGTTGGGCATTTGAAGGATCTTCAAGGTCGAAATCCACCAGGGCCAGCTCCGGGCCATCCCAGGCTGCGGAAAATGAATGGGTTTGCCCGAAAAGCTGTCGCCAATGCCCGGTAATCCGTGAAGATTCATGGATATGCCCGTGCATCGTGAGCCAGGGCTGCCTTTCTTCAATAAAACGCATGATAGCAATGCTTCCAACATGGACATCCATAGGGACATGGTCGACTATCAGGCCATCCAAAGCTGCCCTGTCAAGAAAGGTCCTGTATGGAGGTGAGTGAAACAGGAAAACGGATTTTTTCATAGGTTCGTCACCGGTCAATTGCTTTAATTCATCCAGGATTGTGGCATAAGCAAGATCTGCCGTTGGCTCTATGGTCCGGAAGCCCTCCTCCGGGGGAATGCATCCCGGGTCGACATACCTTGAAACGTCATAACGCTCCCAGTCTTTGAGACGGAAAGGAGTGGGAGGCACATTTGCATAACCGTAAAAGTTGAAGCCGGCAAAGTTATCTTTCCGGTCATGAAGATAATGCCAGACGCCTGTTTCCCCAAGTTCAACGAACATTTTTTCCTCTGCCCGTGGGTCGTCATTCCCAAGAATCAGGTAAACGCGGGGATAGTCCTCCCCCATTTCCTGCATCAGCGAGCTGAATTGAAGAAAAAGAAAATCCTCAGTAAAATCCTCTACAATATGACGGTGCATTCCATGAGGAAGCAGGTCGCCACCAAAAAATACCAGTTGGGGCTGATGTTTGCGGATTTCCCGTATCAGTTTTTCATAACGATCAACATGTCCGTGTAAATCTGAGATGAAGAAACTCCTGGTCATTTTATTGTTTCCTTGATCGTAAAAGTGTGGCTGAATTATCCACAGAGCTAATCATGGCCGCATAGCTTGTCACACATGGTAGCGCCATTTCCAATGTTCGTCAGATTCATAATTTAACAATGAACTATCACCATTAGGTTCTGCACCATGTTCGGAAGAAAGGGATAATTCCAATGTTTTCTTTAACCGCCGGTGAAAGATAAACCGGCTTAAGTGATCGGCAATGGCGTTGAGCAATTTCTGTTCTTCTGGAAGAAAAGTCAGGGAACTTTCAGCTACTTTCTGCACGTAACAAACCTGGATTTCACCCGATACGTGGTTATCGATAACAATCTCAGCCCGCTGCATCCAGGGTGTTTCAATAAAATCGAGTGATGCATATTGTTTACCTTCCAGGATGATACGGGCCTCACAAACCGTCGGGTGTTGGTATCCGGGAGGAATAGCTTCCTGGATAGACTTAAAAATAGTTGTCAGTTCAGCGGATTCATCCTTCAAAGCTTCAATGACGTTGTACATGCATTTCAGCTCCTTGGCCCTTTCCGTCAGTTTCTCAAGTTGTATGTCTCTTAACTGGTTATCCATTTTATTATTATATCGATTTTTATCTCACCAGGATTGCCTGGTATATCTTACGGTTGTTTTTCATATCAACGACCTCGAGTTTCATATTATTTTCCCCTTTTAATAATTGCTCGTCAATGGTGTAAAATAACAGGTCATTCTTCGCATCATACTCCATGAGTACCCATTTTCCGTTCAATGTACCACGGTAAGTGGATATGCCGGACATTTCATCACTGATAATAAACTTAATTTTTTTTTGCCCGGTCAGATTTTTAAATGTTTCCGCTTGCACAGGGTTGATCTTAGGTGGCATTGTATCCACAGAAACGCTGTAATTGCCAAATTCCCGGATTTTAGCCCTGACATAACCGTTGCTTTCCCATTTTCCACCGACAGATGTAAAACCTTTTCCATCATCATTTATTTTGACTATCAAAGCTTTATCTCTCAATCTTTCCGGAAGGTCACGGGGCTTGATTGACAAAGTGATATAATCATGGACCGGTGTGAATTTGTCGTGTATCCTTTGGACGGCAGAAAAAGTACCAGTAACCCGGCGGGTTGAATCATATTTGAAATGAAAGGAATCATAAAAGACCCCTGCTGGAGCATCCAATATTACTGAAGTGTTTTCAAAATGATTAGATGTATTGTAATTGAAATTTGAAATTGGAAAATTGGAAGTTGAAGATTGCTTTGAAACTAATATTTCTGGTTTCTCTGATTTTACTTTAAAAGTCAGTAACGCGGTATTGCCTATCACATCCTTCACTTCATAAGTAATGCCGTGCTGAAGTGTATCATTGAAGGAGAAAGTTCCATGGTCCCCGGTTTTGTTATAAATTCTGAGTTTGTTCCCCGGATCGATCCTGGTCCGCTGCAGGCGCACACCACTTTTCATATACTCGGCATAATCCAGGAGGCTGTTGACATAACGGGTTTCATCAAATGAAAAGGTTTCCATCCTGTACTGATAAGCCAATTCTTTATCGATATAAAGGGCTATCGAATAAGGGCCGTTTTTGTTATCCGTATCATTTTGCTGGTCGCTCACCTGGATGGCAAAAGAGACTTTCCCGCTAAGATGTATGGGCTGGGATACATTCAACCGGTGCTTTTCTCCCCACCCTTCCACAGGATAACTATAACTCCGGTTATTTCCATTAACCCGGGCATTTTCATCCTCAGGATAAATTTTTAAGAGCGAGATGCGTGGCCGGAAGATATCTTTCACAACATAACCGAACAGAAGCGGGTTAATTATTTTTTGTGAGGCGCCATCGCGGATTTCGAAATGCAGGTGTGGCCCCCCGGAAGAGCCGGAATTACCGGAATATGCAATGATTTCACCCTTTTTAACTAAAATTTCCCCTAAAGACGGGAACAGTTCAATTTCAAAACTCTCCTCACTATATTGCTCTTTTCTTACATAATCTTCAATAACCTTGTTATACCGGTTCAGGTGGGCATATACCGAAACATAGCCATTGGAATGGGTGACATATAACGCTCTCCCGAATCCAAGAGCCGAAACCTTGATCCTTGAAACATACCCGTCAGCTATGGCATAGACCGACGAGCCTTCCACTCCCCCGGTTTTAATATCAATCCCTGAATGAAAATGGTTTGCCCGAACCTCGCCAAAAGTTCCGGATAAAAGCATACGGAAATCGACCGGCGGCTGGAAGTAGCCAGTGGGATAGGATTTCTGAGAGAAAGTAACTTGAGTAACAGTGATGAGAAATATAATGATAATAAGTTTCGGAAATGATCTGAAAAGCATGGTATAAAGTGATTGTTGAGGTTTAAGTTTTAAGTTCGGGAATTTTTTAATAACTATTCTTTGCGATACTTTGCGCCTCCTTTGCGCAACTTTGCGTGACAACTTCAAAAAAAAATTTAGTTCTTCCCCACAAAGTTACTCAAAGGTTTCCGGGTTGAGAATGATTTCAATAAGTTGTTCTTCTGTTTTGGTATTATGATAAAGCACCTTTCTTGTGACAGAATCTCTATCCAAAACCTGCCAGATTCTGTTTTCAATGACTGCCAGATCCTTCCCTTTATCTTTACCGATGTATATGTAGAATGAAGATTTGGTTTTATCAAGAATATCTTTAAAATCAACAAAATCATCCCAGAAATAGAACTTATCGGACCATGTCACATACTGATAGCTTTCAGGAAATTTTTCCTTCAGATATGATTGAAAACCGAATTTAAGGTGGTATGTCATGATAAAACCATTAAAGTGGGCAAATTCGATAAAAGGTGCGCCATAATACGGACATGTCATGATTACTGGTTTGTCCGTTTCAACCAGCGAAACTATCTTCTTATATTCCTCCTGAAGGATTTCATTCCTCTGGCTGTAACTTGTAATTGAAGATCTGACCTGAAGTACCTGTCCATAAGTCACATAAAGTATGAAAATTGAGAAGGAAATCAAAGTGATGATTTTATATCTTTTTGATCCTGAAATCTTTTGATATTGGATGATCAATAAGATGCTTAACAAAACAATTAAATATTTGAATAGATAGAAAGGCATAAAATAATAATGCTCAAAATGCTTTAACGTAAAGGCAATGCTGATAAGGATTGAAAGATTTACGGCAAATATTGCACGAATGATCTTTGAATTCGTAAATCCTTCATTTTTAAATACTTTGGAAGAAAAGACAACACTTAGCAACAAGGAGAAAATCGCAATAAAGAAAAACATTTTATCATAATTGAACAAGTATTTAAAATTTTCGGGTATTGTCGAAAAATTTATAAAGTCTTTTGCCCCGGCGCCATACTTCCCGCTATGAATTAACAGGCCGGATACCCATTGCCAGAATTTGTGAAAATTAAAAACCACAGGATATGCAAAAATGGCAAAAAACAGGATGGTGTATAAAATCAGCTTAATCTTTTGCCTCAGTGATGTATGCAATAAAACCAGGGGTATTAATATGACCGGAATAAAGGTAAGTTTACAGGCGATCCCGAACCCGATTATGAGACCATAAAGAACAATATCAGTAAAATGGCCAGCAGTTCGATCTTCATGATAAATCGTTTTTATTATCATTAAACCGGTCAGAAGCAGGGGAATCATCATGATTGCCTCCGGCATCAGGCGTCCGGACACGCCAAGCAATGATGCGTTGCCAAATGGGCTTAACTGCAATAATAGCCCTGCAAAATGAGAACCGGAATACTTCTTTGTATAAATGCCGCAAATGACCAGGACGATTGCGATCAGAACATTCATGAAGAGGTTTGCTGCATGAATATATTTTTCAGGGTCGTCAATGAAGTCCTTTGCATAATCTCCGGGCTGGAACAAATTGATAACCCTGGAAGAAATGGCTATTAAAAATTCCAGGGGTATTCCGGGGGTCGCAATGAACTGGACACTTAAGTTGCCCCCACCTATTAGTATACCGTTGTATAAGTAAAAATACTCCGGATCGACGCTACTAAGGAAGAATGCGCCCAGGTAATAATGAAATACCGAAGCATTTAAAAGAAAGATAATTGGTATAATTAAAAAAATAAGTACGCTAAAATGTTTTCGTGAAATTGATTTGAATACTATCAGGATGGGGTTAAATAAACCTGACAGGTAAATTTGTAATTTAGTTTGCTTAAGTTTTCCCATTGCATTTCATTACTTAAAAAAAACTGATGATCTAATCCGTGTAAATCCGTCGCATCCGTGTCATCCGTGTGCCATTCTTCCTCTTTCATTTGAGATGTAATTGTCATAGGTCTGACAAACATCTGATGCAAAAATTATCCCGGAATTAATTACTTCATTCCAAGTATCCAGGCTGATAAGAGTCGGGTCGGAATTTGTCAGTCCTCTGCCAACCAACCCAACGATAATCCCTGCATTAAATGCATCCCCTGCACCGATGGTGCTTTTTGGCCGGATTGCCGGTACATCTGCATGTAATTTAATGGAAGATGTCATAAGATCAACCCCTTTTTTATTCCGGGTAATGATAACCGCTTTGGATCCTGCTTCCCGGATACGGGCAAAAACATCATCGTTGTTATTTGTCCCGAAGAGATTCTCAAAATCCTCATCCGACCCGCGGACAATATCCGCCAGGGCGATATTTCCCTCAACAAGATGCATCAGTTTCCTGATCTCCCCCAGGTGGTTTTTTCGGATATTAGGATCATAAATGATGATTGCTCCGTTCTGCCTGGCTTGTTTAACGAAGGAAATGATCTTTGAACGGATTGCCTGATCCAGGGAGTAAAACGAACCGAAGAGTACCACGTCTCCCCTGCCCGCTTCCGGCCATGCCATATTAAGCCGGTTCTCCGGGTAGTGTTGGTAGAACGAATACTGTGCATTCCCTTGTTCATCGAGGAAAGCCAGTGACACCGGCGTTTTAAAACCCTCAACCGGCCGGGTGAACGAAGTGAAGACCCCATTTTCAGCCAGGAAATCCAGGACCATTTGTCCCAGTTGGTCACGGCCCAGTTCTGTGATCATCTCCACCTTCATACCGCACCTGCCGAGGGACACGGCTGTATTCAGCATCGACCCGCCCGGCCTGGCTGCCTTAGGCTGGCCCTGCTCAAAGATGATGTCATATATCGTTTCGCCGAGGGTGAAGATGGTGGGCATGGGGAATGATTTAATCTTCATCAAAAATAGTTTATTTTCGGATTAGCGGGGAGGCGGGGAAGCGGGGAGGCAAGGGGGCGTGGAACTCTGCTGCTCAACGCCTCAGCGGTAAATAAAAAAAGGCTGGATTCCTCCGGCCTTCCGAGCGGTAAATAATATCAAGCTGCTCTTCTGATATAAATCGATTAAAGGTCAAATAGCCTGATTAGATTCAAATTAACATTATCCAATGTTTTTTTATCGACTTCTCCCAATTTCCCTAATACAATATCTTTATCTATCGTGGCAATTTTATTCAGCCTCAACAGAGATTCTTTCTTTAGTCCTGTCAATTTACCCGTAGGAAGAATTATATCAGAAGGTTCTTTCAGATTAGTTTGCGTAGTAATAAAAGAAACAATTACATCAAACTCCGTTTCCATCAATACCAATGCAGGTCGGGTCTTTGCTCCGCTCAAACCGGTAAACGGGAATGGTAATAATATGATTTCTCCTTTTTTCATTTATATTTTTCCTTCAAATCACTTACAGAATACAGGTCCTCTTCATTATCCAGGAATTTAAATGAATCCGAGTGTTCAATCATCTTCTCAATTCCTTTCTGAAGTATAACCTCTTCCTGATATTTTTTCAGGAGAAATTCAATATAATCATCAGCTTCCTTAAGCTTATCATCAGGCAATAATCTCAGTCGTTGGACGGTTCGTTTGATTATTTTTTCTTTTTCCATATCGTTTAAATCTGCATTATTCAAAGATAAGTATTATTAAAATTCATCAAATGAAATATCCATCCACTCAAAGTTTTTCCAGCTGTAGAAATTATAATGCCACCATTCAGCATCGTATTGGATGAATCCATGTTTGATCATGATATCCTTGAGCAATTGCCTGTTTTGCAAAACCTATGCTGGCAAATACATATATAATTGTCCCCCTTGTTCGATTTTTATTTAGGAACTAACGACAAACGACTGACGATTGAGTAGCAATGTGATCAAACCCGGATGACAAAGTAGGCATTTAAGTAAATAATTTCTTTTTGGAGTGTTCAATTTTAGGGAGCAATATCTTATCTACCTAATGAAAATTCAATGTTTATTTTTTTATCTTACAGATAAAATCCTATATTGGTAGGCAAAAGTGTAAAATAGCTTTTTCCTCACTCTTGTAAGCAAAAGTATCTTAATAAATGGTAAATAAAATAATGTAAAATGATTAGCAGAATCTGGCACGGTTATACAACATTCGAGAATGCAGATGTTTATGAAACCCTGTTAAAAGAAGAGATCTTTATCGGCATTCAGAATCGGGCAATAAATGGCTACAAGGGAATCCAGCTCCTTAGACGTAACCTTGCAAACGAGGTGGAATTCATAACCATCATGTGGTTCGATTCCATTTCGTCAGTCATAGAATTTGCAGGCACTGATTATGAAAAAGCTGTGGTTCCGGAAAAAGCTCAGAAGGTCCTGTCAAGATTTGATCAACGGTCCCAGCATTATGAGGTGCGGAATCTACAAGTATCCTCTTCTTTCCACAAAAATTTCAAGTAGATTTTTTCCTCTTTCATAAATTCTGCCGGAATCATTTTTTTCAAGATAATTCATATAAAAAATTGACTTATCAGAATAATTAGCCTATATTTGCATGGTAAATCATGCATTAACATCCAATAAACCACTTTATGACTGAATTATCATACAAGAATTGGATTGCGATGAGCGATAAAGCATTGGCGGAACATATCGGGGCGTTTGTGAAGCATCATCGGCTGGAGCAAAACAAAACCCAGGATACGCTGGCAAATGCCGCCGGCATCAGTCGTTCTACCCTGAGCCTGCTCGAAAGAGGTGAAACCGTAACACTGGCCACGCTGATACAGGTCCTGCGGGTATTGGACCAATTGCACGTGATGGAAGCCTTTGCCGTTGAAAATACCATTAGTCCTCTGGCGCTGGCGAAACTGCAAAAAGAAAAAAGGCAAAGAGCCAGGGGGAAACAATCAGACAAGAAGCAGCAAAGTGATTGGTAACTATGGACGTAGCGGAAGTTAAAATATGGGGCAATTTAGTCGGTGCCGTTGCCTGGAATGAAGCTACAGGCCTGGCTGTCTTTGAATACGATCCGGCATTTAAAAGCCTTGGCTGGGATCTGGCTCCCTTGCAGATGCCGGTAAGATCAGAAAAAACGAAATTTGAATTCCCTGCCTTACGGAAAAAACTTGATCCGTCATGGGACACTTTTAAAGGGCTGCCGGGCTTATTAGCAGATGTGCTGCCGGATAAGTATGGTAATGAGCTTATCAATATGTGGCTGGCACAGCAGGGACGTGCGCCGGACAGCCTGAACCCGGTTGAACTGCTTTGTTTTACCGGCACCCGGGGAATGGGAGCGCTGGAATTTGAACCGGCCACTTTAAAAGAGCAGAAAAGGACATTTTCCATCGAAATGGAAAGCCTGGTGGAAATTGCTCAAAAGATGCTTTACAAAAAAGAGGCTTTCACCACCAACCTGCAGAAGGACGAAGAAAAGGCCATGATGGAAATCCTGCGGATAGGTACCTCGGCCGGTGGGGCAAGGCCAAAAGCTGTAATTGCCTACAACGAAAAAACCGGAGAGGTCAGATCCGGGCAGACCAATGCACCAAAGGGATTTGAACATATGCTGATAAAGCTGGATGGCGTCAGCGATGTGCAATTGGGAACGACTCATGGCTACGGAAGGGTGGAAATGGCCTACTATAACATGGCAACAGCCTGCGGCATTGAAATGATGCCATCCCGCTTACTGGAAGAAAACGGCAGGGCGCATTTTATGACCAGGCGTTTCGACCGTGAGGGCGGCGACATAAAGCATCATATACAAACATTTTGTGCCCTTAAACACTTCGACTACAATGCGGTAACCAGTTTCAGTTACGAGCAACTCTTCCAAACCATGCGCGAGTTAAAACTGCCTTATCCAACCGCAGAGCAAATGTTCAGGAGAATGGTATTCAATGTGCTGGCGCGAAATTGCGATGACCATACCAAGAACTTTTCTTTCAGGCTCAGGAAAGATGGCCTTTGGGAACTGGCTCCGGCTTATGATATCTGCCATGCCTATCAACTCGGGCACCAATGGGTGAGCCGGCACGCGCTTAGCATCAATGACAAAAGGAGTGATATAACCAGGGAAGACCTCCTGACCCTTGGCCGGTCGATAAAGAATAAAAAGGCCGAAGATCAGGTGGAGGAAATTAACAATACCGTAAATCACTGGAAGAAATTTGCCGATGAGGTAAATGTATCACCCGGGCTTCGTGATGAAATTGCAAAAACCCTCATAAACCTGAAATAACAGGCCAACCAGATACCTATTTGCCATCGTGGAGTCTGAAAAGACTGCGGTCACGGCATCGGCTTATTTCCCTGAATTGTCATGGATGGCTACGGGAGGGATTTAAAATTTGACTTATGAAAAACTTCAACCCATCATCGAAAGGGAAATAATCCTGATTCCGGATCAAGGTTGTGCGGACCTTTGGGTGCAGATTCAAACGCCAGCCAAGTTTTAAAATTCAACTGACCTACAATATTATTCGAAAAAAGTCCAGATATATAAGATCAACAGATTCACTATCCATTGTTTTCATGATTTCCAGGTTATCGCCCAGAATCAGCTTGTTAATAATCATTTGGCGGGAACTTTTAAATTAAGTTTTAAAATTACAATTAAACTACAACCCTAAATTACTATATCGCAGAATTCTTATTATTGCAACCCATAATATTATTCCGCATTCTTGTTATCGGGCTCTTCTAAGGCCTCTCATGTACTTTGAGTAATGTTTATTATTGATGCCATTTTGTGCGTTTTGAGGTTATAAAATGAAATAGCCGGGGAATTTTGAAGTATAAAAATTTTTCCAAAACGAAAAAAATTAGAGAAATGTGAAACTATATCCTTTCAAAATTTGCATATCACATTGGATTACTGTATATTTATGGTTTTCTAAAACAATAAAAAACATCTTTATGAAACCTACTTACGAAATCATTCAAATTGCTGGAACTGGGGTAAATCTTATTATTGATGCCGCCGAAAAACCAACTCATGAGATAATTCAAATAATTGGGTCAATTGGATTAAAGAACAGCCATATCACAATTAAAAATGCGAATTCTAAACCTACACATGAGCTAATTCAAATAGCAGGAGTATATTCAAAAAATATAACATTAGACCTTACATAAATCTTTGATGAAAGCCCTAACAGGCCAATATTCATTATTTAAAGCTGCTTCGCAAGACAGTTCAAAAACCAGTCCTGATAGCAAATTTTGCCAATCCAGGTAGGGGGAAAATCAAAAATTATAAGGTGTTCGGCCTGACCAACCAAATAACACGTGCCAAGCACTTGCGCCCTTGATTTAGAGTACATTTAACCGTAACTTTTCACTTTTTAGGCACAGTTATTCACAAAATATTGTTTAAAAGATTTTAAATCAGATGGATAAATAGGATAATGTTGATTTATTTTTGTGCCTAAATAGGCATATATGAAATCAT
>JALNZD010000029.1 GCA_023229505.1 Bacteroidales bacterium
GGTGTATACATGGTACGAGTGGAGACAGCAGCCGGTGTGACCACCCGCACGCTGACCATCCAGCGATAAACTGGAAAGTTTTCAGATCATGATCAAGGCCGGTTACCTCAGGTAGCCGGCCTTTTTTGTTATTTTTTACCATTATGCAACCAATTGGTTGATTTACATGTCTTACTAGTGCTTTCGTGTATATATTATAAAATGAGTATTCTAATAAAGTCCTTTATGTTGATGGCAGTACTATTTGTATTGTCCTCACAAAGACCCTGTGCCCAATATGTTGAGATTGGCAATGGGACGACTTACGGGACTTATCCTTCGTATTATGGCCCATGGGGCAACTACTGGGAAAATTGCAGGACACAGACCCTATACCTGGCTTCAGAATTAGGAGCCCCGACAGGAAAACTATTTACCAGCCTGGCCTGGAATTTTGAACAGATTCCTCCAGGAGCCAATTACTTGAGCAATGTTACAATTAAGATCAAGGAAACTGAGGATACTTCATTGACTGGCGGGGCATATGCGGATTTGACCGGTGCTACCCAGGTATTCTATGCTGCCAGCCTTGTTCCGGCAACATCAACAGGTTGGAAAATTTTCGATATAACTGATTATATATGGACTGGAACCAACAACCTGATCATTGAAGTTGTCTGGGGAGATAATGGCTATTATACAAGCCCCTATTTTCGCACTTATAAAACAAATGCAGTATTTGCTACCCGCATGCTTATCGGTTATGCTGATTCGCAAACCCCGCCTGATTACAGTGGTGCCAGCACCTGCTACGATAATATGCGCTTTTACTGGTCGCCGCTGACATTACCCGGAAACATTGAAGGGTATGTCTTTAATTATGATGGGTTAAGCATTTCCGGCGCAATGGTTGCCGTACAGAATGGTCCCTCGACCAATTCCGGCGCTGACGGACATTACTTCCTTACGGGAGTAAATTCCGGTGATCAGACGGTTGGCTGTGGCAAATCCGGTTATAACCCCACTTCGACGGTTATTAATGTCCCTTCCGGTGATACTGTCACCCATGACTTTACACTGACCCAACCAAACATGGTGATCAGCCCGCTTTATATCGAGGAAACCCTTAACCCGGGCGAATACTTCACCACCTCGCTGAATATTCTTAACAATGGCAACGGTCCGCTTGGCTGGCAGGCAACTGTAAATTACTTATCCATGCCTGTTACACCCTGCGATTACTCGATGGCTATTTATGCCGCTTATGACCGAAGCAACTGGTTGACGATGGATTCTTATAATGATACCGTGCTTCCATTCGGTGGCGTTGCAAATGTTCCAACCCACCTGGATGCCACCGGCACCAACCCTGGTGAAGTTTACACTGCCGAGGTTGTTTTTACCTCCAATCCTAACGTTGCAACTATTACCGTCCCGTTGACCATGACCATTTTGGGCAACGAACTGATAGCTCCGGAAAACCTGGAAGTTTCGCTGGTTGATGATGTTACTGGGAAAGTGGAACTTACCTGGGAATGGAACGGCGATTCTTTTCAATTCTTCATAATCAAACGAGACGGTGTGATCGTCGGAACAATGACCAGCCAGATCTATACGGGTATCCTGCCGGATTACGGTAACTATTGTTTTACGGTTCAGGCTGTTTATGATGAAGGATCTTCCTCACCAGCCGGCCCTTCCTGCATCGAATGGCCAAACCCGGTCCTGTATGTCGACCCGGATAACCTGGAAGGCTGGGTGTGGGTTGGTTTTACAGAAGATGTTTATACAACGGTTACTAACCTGGGTGTCGGGACCCTGGCTTATACCTTTCCGGAATTTGCCGCCCTGAACCTGTTGAATGACCCAAATATGCATAAGAACCAACCCGGTTCTCCTGTTGAGACCCGCTCGGATATTCAGAAAGGTGATGAGAGCTACAATGGTGCCGGTTACCCGGTAATCCTGGGCGCCGGTGGACCAGATGATTTCGGTTATATCTGGATCGACAGCGATGAATCAGGCGGACCAAATTACAGTTATACTGACATTTCTACCACTGGTTCACCGGTATGGGGTCTTAGTGATGACAATGTAGTCGGACCTTATAATATTGGTTTTGATTTCTCATTTTATGGCGAGAATAAAACCCAGTTCTGGGTCAACTCGAATGGAGTTATAGGTTTTGCTTCGACCTATATCACCTTAGGCAACACCGGCATCCCAACGAACAGTTCCACGTACAAAGATTTTATTGCATGGTTTTGGGATGATATGTATTTCAGGACCGGTACAAGCCAGGTCTTTTATCAGACATTTTCTGATAAAACGATCATTCAGTTCAAGAATTACGAACGTTATGGACAAGCCGGTTTTTACATCAATGCTGAAGTGATCCTTTACAGGAATGGTAAGATCATAATTATGTACGATGATATTGCAGCCGGTGTTACATTGAACAGTTGCACTGTGGGTATTCAGTCGTCAAACCCAGGCATTGGATTACAGGTATCCTATAATACAAATTACCTGCACAATGACCTGGCCCTTTTATTTAGCGTTCCGGCCGATTTTATAGTGGATGTACAGCCTGCTTTCGGGACCGTTATTCAGGGAAGTTCGAAACAGATCACCATCACATACGATTCCGAAGGATACAATCCGGAAGATTATGCACAGGATCTTTTATTGGAATCCAACGATCCGGACAACGCAGAATTTGTTATCGTTAACACGATGCATGTCTATGCACCGGCGCAGTTTGCCGGTACAGTTGCTGATCACGATGATGACATTCCATTGCCCGGTGTTTTAGTTACGGCCGGTCCATTCCAGACTACCACTGGTGACGATGGTCAATACAGCCTTTTTGTGGACGAGGGTAACTATATTGTAGTTTTTGAAAAACTGGGTTACATGACCGTAACGGTAGCAGATACTATTGCACTGCAAGGAGTGGTTACCCCGATCAGCACTGATATGTGGGATATGAACTACGCCCCTGGCTTTGTCCATGCTGATGTGATGGACGACAACACCTGGTGCGAAGTGACGTGGACCCTGCCTGACGGACCATATGAAATCGTGATGGACGATGGGGAAGCCGACGACTATTTCATCTATGCCCTGGCTGGAAGCTGGAACGCGGTGAAGTTCACTCCGTCAGGTTATCCGGCCACTGCGATAGGCGGCCAGATCTATGTCGGCGACGGCAACTTCCCCGGATCGTTCATTGGGACAGAATTCGGCATAGCCATCTTTGATGATGACGGTGCAGACGGCCTTCCAGGCACGATGCTCGACTCCAATGAGGTAACCGTAAACAATTACGGATGGGTAAGCTTCGACTGGTTGAGTGCACCAATTGAAGATGGCAGCTTCTATTTAGCCATGTACCAGGCCACAAACGCCCCGGATGCGGCCCCGATCGGCGTCGATCTTGACAGCCTGACCTATTTCAGGAGTTATAATAAATTCCAGGCGAATATTTGGAGCCTTTCTCCTCTCCAGGATTTTATGATACGTGCCTGGGTTGACGGTCCGGAAGGCGATGGTTTAACCGATAATGCTAATAAAGTATGGAGATCTGTTCCGAAGGTACCAGCCAAATGGCAGCAATATGCCAGGACCCAAAGCGGCATTTTGCCGAAGATTCTCCCGGGCTTTGAGTGTAACGATGTGACCTACAAGGGTGTTGAAGGCATGAGCAACCGTGATGTGACGAATTATCGCATTGGCCGGTATTCGGATTTCGACCCGAACGATTCACCAACGACCGGGAACTTGAGTGAACTGGCCGACACCGGAAGCCTCTTTTATGATGATTATGAATGGGCTGGATTGCCGCTAGGCTGGTATGCCTACGGTGTAAAAGCTATGTATACCAGTGGTCTCTACTCCAATTTCACGATATCCAACATTGTGGGCCATTTAATGGACTGCCGGGTAATCGTGAATGTGACTTTGTCCACGGGGCTGGAACCGGTAAACGTGGAGGTTGAACTGAAGGGATCAGATTATCCTTACGAAACCTTTATCGCTTCCACTCCTGCAAGCGGCACAGTATTGTTTGACCAGGTTTGGACAGGCCACTATGATATAAGTGCATTTAAGATAGGCTATGATAACTATTTAATTGAAAATACTTATTTCTCTGCTGAAAATGTGGTCAACATTATTCTGAGCGAGAAAAAGTACCCACCGACAAGCCTTTTAGTGAATCCGGTATCAATGGAAGCCACCTGGGATTCACCCTTGCGGACTGCAATTGAGGAGGGCTTCGAAGATACGCAGTTTCCACCACCTGGTTGGCAAAGTCTTACCGCAAGCGCGGGTTTCGGCTGGTTCCGCAGCAACGATGCAAGCAGTGCCGGCTTTGTCATCCCACCATGGGACAGCTACTATGCCGTTGTCAATAACGATACGGCCGGCTCAGTGAATAACGGATGCTGCGACTACCTGATCACGCCACCCCTTGACCTTCGGGAGAGCGAAGGTTATGCCTTATACTTCGATAGTTTTTATAATGGCGCTTATGGCCAGCTTGCATTTATTGAATACTCGCTGGATGAAGGTGCCACTTGGGAAGTTTTATTGTGGGTCATGCCCGACACGAGCTGGGCTGAAATGGAAGTAGATCTGTCAGCATTCAGTGGCCTGACTGGCCCTTCACAAATATGGATCGCATTTCATGCTGACAATGATGCAATGTGGGGATCAGGCTGGGCAATTGATAACGTGTTGGTGCAGGTACCTGCACCGGCAGCAACCTATCTTGATTTCTGGGTATTCCTTGATGACGCTTTTATGGGAATAACATCAGAAACTAACTGGAACTACGCACCATTATGGTACGGCAAGACCTACACGGCAAGTGTCGCGGCCCATTATTCCAGCGGATTATCATCTAAGGATTATTATACTTTCTTCTGTGAGTACCTTTTCCCGCCACGTAACCTGACAGGCAGCGCACCGGATGATGCAGCGATATTGATGTGGGATCCGCCACTTGAATTGTGGCCTTCATCAACCCATATTGATCAACGCGAACCGGCAGGCGATTTACCGGAGAACCTTCTTGGATATAACATATACCGTGACGGAGTATTTGTAGAGTTCACGAGTCATGTCGGAGAAATGGAACCTCAGGTATATGTGGATGAGGGTCTTGACCCTGGTATCTACCAATACTCTGCAACTGCCGTATACGATCTGACACCTTATGGTAATGACGGCGAGTCTGGCGAATCCACGGAAGATGGCCCGGCAGAAGTGGTTGTTGACTATTGCTATGACCTTGAATTCATGGAAACCTGGTCATTGGGCAGCTTTGAGGATAATGACTGGATAAGTGACGGGATCAACTGGTCAGTGAATGGCCAGGCTGGTAACCCTGCCCCTTCGGTGGAATTCACCTGGGACCCGATCCGGACAAATTATACTATCGCCCTTGAGAGTTACCCGCTATGTGCAGTTGGCATCACCGAAGGCAATATATGGTTGGATTTCGACCTGGCACTTTATATTGTCCAGCCAACGGGGGAGGAGATGTTACTGGCACAGGTTTGGAACTGGGAGAGCAAGACATGGACAACAGTGGCTGAATACAGCAATATAGACGGAAGCTTTGACTGGACGGCCGAAAATATCGACATCAGCGCCCAGGCGATGGACAAAGTGTTCAAGATCAGATTTCTGGCCATGGGTGTCAACTCACTCAACATCAGGAGTTGGTTTGTGGATAATATCCATGTCTACCGGACCTGCGCTGCACCAACTGAACTTACTGCAGAACCAGCCTTTGGCGAGGGAATCCTATTGACTTGGCTGCTTTCTGAAAATAGCAATATTGCAGCGGGGATGAATGCAGAAGATGGCTTAAGAGAATTGACAGGTTTCAACATCTACCGGAGTGTAAATGGCGGTGAATATATACTGATTGGAACATCATCAGAAATGACTTACATTGATCCGGAAGATGGCCTTGTTACAGGCTCAGTGAACTGTTACGAGGTAAGCTCGGTATGGGAAAGTCCAACCGACCAGTGTGAGAGTATTTTCTCTAATGAGGCATGCGCACTCTGGACAACGATCGCTAATTATCCTGATCCTGCTAAGGGCAGCTTCAATATTTATCCGAACCCGGCCAATGACCAGGCATTCATCACCTCTTCGGACGGCTTGAAGCGCGTAACCATATTTAACGCGACAGGACAGCTTGTCTTTGATCAAAATACCACAGGCCGGCAGTTTGAACTAAAAACAGCCGGTTACACTATTGGTCTATATATGGTACACGTGGAAACTGCAGCCGGAATAGGCACCCGCAAGCTGACAATCCGGAGGTAATCCGAATATCAAAATTCCCTACTTTTGCCCACTGACCGGATTATTCATGTTTTCAGTTCAAAATATCACTGTTCAATTTGGTGGCAGTCCTTTATTCAGGAATGTAAGCTTTATCATTAACCAGAAAGACCGCATCGGACTTGCCGGGAAAAATGGCAGCGGGAAAACAACTTTGTTAAGAATTATTATGGGACTCCATGTCCCTGACGAAGGAGAGGTGGTTATTCCCAACGATAAAACAACAGCCTATCTTCCGCAGGAAATACAACTCTATAATACTAAACCGGTCATGGAGGAGGCCATGTCTGCTTTTCAGGAGATCCGCGAACTGGAGCAGAAAATTCACGATATCTCCTATGAGATCACAAACAGGGATGATTACGATTCCAGGTCTTACCATCGCTTAGTCGACAGGTTATCAGAACTGAACGAAAAGCACCGGATACTGGGTGGGCATACGATGGCGGAAGATGTGGAAAAAGTTTTGACCGGGCTGGGTTTTCGTCGCGAGGAATTCAACAGACCATTGAATGAATTCAGTAATGGCTGGCAAATGCGTGTCGAAATTGCCAAGATCCTGCTCAAACGGCCTGACCTGGTACTCCTCGATGAGCCCACCAACCACCTTGATATCGAAGCTATTCAATGGCTGGAGGGATTTCTGGCTGATTATCCCGGAGCTGTTGTGCTGGTATCGCACGACCGTGCTTTCCTTGATAATGTGACCACCCGCACCATCGAAATAGAAATGGGCAAAATTTACGAATATAAGGCATCCTATTCGGAATACGTCCGCCAGCGGGAAACCCGGCTGGAAGGCCAAATGGCTGCATTTAACAACCAACAGCAGCAGATCAGGCAGATAGAGCGGTTTATTGAGCGGTTCCGCTATAAAAACACAAAATCAAGGCAGGTTCAATCCAGGATCAAAATGTTGGAAAAAATGGAGGAAATCGAAATTGATAAACTCGACACCTCTGTCATTCGCTTCAGGTTTCCGCCCGCACCGACGTCTGGTAAGGTTGTCGTAGAAGCGGAGAACCTATCGAAAAGCTACGGGCCCAAGCTGGTTCTCGATCAAAACAGTTTTGCGGCTATTAAAGGCGACCGCATCGCTTTTGTCGGACGGAACGGAGAAGGAAAAACCACACTGGCCAGGATTATCATGGGTGCTTTGGAACACGACGGGAAATTGCGCATTGGTTATAATGTCCTGATGGGTTATTACGCCCAGAACCCGGCCGAAATGCTCGACCCGGAGCTGACGATTTTCGAAACAATCGACAGGGTGGCGGTAGGGGATATCCGTTCGAAGATCCGCACTTTACTGGGTGGTTTTTTATTTGGGGAAGATGAGATAGATAAGAAGGTTAAAGTTCTCTCCGGTGGTGAAAAAGCCCGCCTTGCCCTGGCGAAATTGTTGCTTACCCCGGCAAACCTTCTTGTGCTCGATGAGCCTACCAACCACCTCGATATGCAATCGAAAGATATCCTGAAAAATGCCTTGATCCAATACGAAGGAACCCTTATCCTGGTCTCTCACGACCGTGATTTCCTGCAGGGGTTGACCAATAAGGTATTTGAATTCAAAGACACGAAGATCAGGGAATATATCGGTGATATTTACGATTTCCTGGAATCCCGCCGGATCAGGTCACTTAAAGAATTGGAGCTTAATACTGCCAGGCCGTCTTCTGCAAATTCCGGTACGGATCTATCGGATAATAAGCAGATCTACGAAAGAAGAAAACAACTTGAGCGGGATATAAGAAAAGTCTCCGGTCAGATTGAAAAGTGTGAAGTTAAAATCCATAACCTGGAAAATCTTATCAGGAAGTTGAATGAACGGCTTGCCGATCCGTCTAAAATGGTAAAAGGGGAAGATATTAACCAGGTCTACCAAAAATATACAGCCATGCAAAAAGACCTTGATGTTGAAGTGGTGAACTGGGAAAAATTAAACCTCGAATTGGAAAAACTCCAGGAACAGCGGGTTTCCATGAATTGATGAGACATTAAGAATTTCTTCCCATCAGGTGTTCAGTATAATTTTCAAGAGGTGCTTTATTTTCCTTCGCTACCTTTACAGCATTAAAAGCTTTACGGGCAAGCAGATAATATTCGCTGATCTTTTCTTCCGTAAGTTTTTTAACATCTGCGTCATCAAAGTATTTTAGGACCTTTTTTACTTTGATTTCAGGATCGATGGCAGAATTGGCATAGAGTTCCGCAAACTTTCTCCGGTCCTTCCCGGTTGCATGCTCCAGCGTTTTCAGGTATAAGTAGGTCTTCTTGTTAGCGATAATGTCGCCATATTGTTTTTTGCCGAAGACTTCAGCATTACCATAAGTATCAAGCAAATCATCACGGAGTTGGAAGAGAAGCCCGGTATAGATACCAAAGTCGAAAAGCTGCTGCTGATCTTCATCGGGGGCGCCGGCTGCAAGGCCTCCCAGCTTTAATGCAGCCCCGATCAGCACCGCCGTTTTCAGTCTGATCATTTCAAGGTATTCCGGAATGGTCACATCGTCCTTTTCTTCAAAATTCATGTCTAATTGCTGTCCTTCGCAAACCCCCGTGGCAGTAAGGTTGAAAACAGCAATGGCGGGTTTTATCAGAGGTTCAGGCAATCTGAGAAACTGCTCATAAGCTTTAACCAACATTGTATCTCCGGAAAGGATAGCCGTATTGGCATTCCATTTTTCATGCACCGTGGGCCTGCCTCTGCGGAGCGGAGCACGGTCCATAATATCATCGTGTATCAGGGAGAAATTGTGAAATATCTCAATTCCAAGGGCAGCCGGCATGGCCTGCTGAAGGTCACCTCCGTACATATCGGCAGCCATGAGCAACATGACAGGCCGGATGCGCTTACCGCCCATAGAAAAAATATAAGTAATTGGTTCATAAAGCTCATGCGGTTCCTTAAGAAAGTTTTCTTTGTCAATGGCCTCATTGATGGATTGTAAAAGATGTTCGGCTGTGTACATTTAAGGTGGGAAATTTTTCAGGTTGTTATTTTCTTTCAAGAAGGCCAAGCAAATACTGGCCATAACCACTCTTCAGCAATGGTTCGGCGACTTTTACCAATTGACCGGCATCGATAAAGCCCATCTGATAGGCAATTTCTTCTATACATCCTATTTTCAGGCCCTGCCGTTGTTCGATCACCTGGACATACTGTGATGCCTGGAGAAGTGATTCAAAAGTCCCTGTATCCAGCCAGGCTGTACCCCTGTCAAGGATGCCTACTTTCAGCCTGCCCTTCTTAAGGTACCACTTGTTTACATCGGTGATCTCGTATTCTCCCCTTGCGCTTGGCTTCATATTTTTTGCCACATCAACTACCGTGTTATCATAAAAATATAAACCGGGCACTGCAAAATTAGATTTGGGCAGCTTTGGCTTTTCCTCTATCGAAATAGCCTGATTTTTTTCATTAAATTCAACCACGCCATACCTTTCCGGGTCAGCAACATGGTAAGCAAAGACCATTCCGCCTTCGGGATTGTTGTTTTCAAGCAGCAACCTGTGCAATCCTGTTCCGTAAAATATGTTATCACCCAGGATCAAAGCGACCTTTTCTTGCCCGATGAACTTCTCACCAATCACGAATGCCTGGGCCAGTCCATTTGGAATTGCCTGCTCGGCGTAACTGAACCGGCAGCCTATCTGCTTCCCGTCACCCAGAAGTTTCTTAAAGTTTGGGAGGTCATATGTAGTGGAAATGATCAGTATTTCCCGGATATTAGCCTGCATAAGCACGGAAAGGGGGTAATAGATCATGGGCTTATCGTAGATCGGCATCAGTTGCTTGCTGATGGCCATTGTGATTGGGTATAGCCGGGTTCCCGATCCCCCTGCGAGGATAATTCCTTTCATAAGTTTAAATGTTTTTTCCTTTTTGCTCCTTGTTTTCAATTTCCAGTTCTTCCATTTCAATGTCTATTTCTTCATCAAAATAGTCGAGAAGAGGTTCCTTGAACTTCTTGGTTGTAAGATGTTTGTCAAGACTTAAGAGAAAGGATGGAAGAATAAAAAGGTTGCATAGTAAGGCCATCAGCAAAGTAAAGGAGATCAGGTATCCCAGAGCTGAAGTTCCGCCAAAAGAGGAAAAGATGAAAATGGCGAAACCGAAAAACAGCACGCTGGAGGAGTAGATCATGCTGAATCCGGTCTCCTTTAAAGCGGAAATGACTGAGGGCTTGATCTTCCAGTTATTGAACATAAGATAAAGCCGGTACCGTGACAAATACTGAATAGCATTATCCACAGAAATACCTAAAGCAATGCTGAAGATAAGTATGGTGGATGGTTTAATGTTGATACCCAGGAAACCCATCATACCGGCTGTCATGATCAGGGGGATCAGGTTGGGAATGAGTGAAATGATGATCATTCGTGCCGAACTGAAAAGCATGGCCATTAAAGCCGAGATCAGGATAATGGCAAGGATAAGACTCATTGCCAGGTGTTTCACCAGGTATTTGGATCCCTCCAGATAAACAATGCTTGTTCCCGTAAGGATCACCTTATAATCAGAGGGCGGGAAAATAGAGTCGATGCGGGGTTTTATATCATCCTTGATCCTTTGTATATCAACGGTAGAAATATTGGCTAATTGCGAGGTGATGCGCGTAACCTGCATATTGGTATCCAGGAACGAATTTAATATGGTACGTTTGCCCTCCTCCATTTTGGGAAGATACCTTATCATGAAATTCAGTTCCTGGGTGTTGGGCAGGCCGTAATAGCTTGTATCACCGTTGTAAAACGCCTGGCGGGCAAATTTTACCACATCGGTGATAGATAATGATTTGGAAATTTCCGGATATTCCGAAAGTACTTTCTGCACCTCGTCTATTTTTTCAATAGTCGAATATTTCATAACCCCTCGCTTCTTTTCTGTATCGATGGATATCTCGAAAGGCATGACACCTTTGAAATTCTCTTCGATGAAAGCCATATCGCGGTAAATCGGGTCGCGGCGGGTAATATCATCCACTATCCTCCCGACGCTTTTCAGCCTGGTGATACCTGCAAAGCCAATGATGACCAACAGTATGGCAATCACGTAAATCAGGGTCCTTTTGTGTTCCACAATTCTGACAACCCTGGTAATGATATGAAGGACCAGGCCTGACTCCAAATGAGCCACATGGCGTGATTTCGGGGCAGGAAGATAACTGAAGATGATCGGTACAAGGAATAAAGTGAGCACATAGGCGGTCAGGATACTGATGGAAGCCAGGATACCAAATTCCACCAGGATTTTATTCCCTGTGATGATAAAGGTGGCGAAACCGGCTGCAGTTGCCGCATTGGTAAGCAGGTTTGTGGTTCCGAGACGCTGGATCATCCTCGACAGCGCTTTTACCTTGTTGCCGTGAAGCCTGAATTCATGGTGGAACTTGGTGAGCATGAAGATGCAGTTTTCCACCACAATTACAATGAGCAAAGGCGGAATGATCGCGGTGAGTATTGTCACTTTGTAACCCAGCAGGACATTTAACCCAAGGATCCATGCCACATTGATCAAAACGATGAGCAGGGTAAAAAGTGCGATCTTGAAAGAACGAAAGAATACAAGCAGGATCAGCACGGTAAGGATTAAGGCTGCGACGACAAAAATGACCTGTTCTTTCTGTAATTTTTCCGCGACTTTAATCCTGATATATGGCAGGCCTGAATAATGAACCTGGATATCATGATTTTCCCCGAATCTATTGGTAAGATCTACGATGTCTCCGACCAGCCTGACCCTGTTTTTATTCTTCAGTTTATCTTTGTCGAGGGTGACCATCATCATCGTGGCACCTGTCTTTTTATTGATCAGAAAACCCTGATAAAACGGGATTGACAAAACTACATCCCTTAAACTGTCAAGTTCAGCCTGGCTTCTCGGTTTGTCACGGAAAACCAGGTTGAAATTGAGCTTTCGCAAACTGTCATCTTTCTCCAATTGATAGATCCTGGCCAGCGAAACCACTTCTCCCACCCCTTCCATCGCTTTAATCGAATAAGTAAGGTCCCACCAGTCGTTAAATTGTTTCAGGGAGAATAACTTATCGCTCTTAATACCGATGAACATGACCGCTCCATCTTCTCCAAAAATTTCTTTGAAATGTTGGTACTCGATACTGGTCGAATCAGAAGGCGGAAGCATCTGGTTGAAATCATAAGAAATCTTAAGACCAGTGGCCAGGTAACCCATGATCATTGTCAGGCACAGGATAACTATAAGGTTGGCAAGCCTATTGCGCAGAATGAATCTGACCAGGAACTGGGACATGAATGAAAATTATTTTGACTTTGTAATAGTTTTGCACAAAATTTGGTGCAAAGTACTTGTTTTTCCGTATTACTGAATCCAAAGTTAGTTTTTTTTTCAACTTATTTAATTTAAAATTTTTTGATTATGATCAAGATAAAATACATCTTTTCCCTCGTCCTGGTTTTCGGTTACATGGGTTTTCAGGGATTTGGTCAGACGACAGCCAATTACGACGGGAATATCAGCCGTATTGTGGGCAAGATCCATCAATACCCCGGTCGGACGAAGGACTTGGATGAGCTTAAGGAAAATTATTTCCTGGCGAACAAAATTGACCTTGACCTGATCCATAGCTTGCTGAGCACCGGGCAACCCGACATCTGGTATGAAGTTTATCAGACATACAGGAAAATGGATAGCAGGCAAAAAATGGTCATGACAATACCTGAAAAAACTTACCTGCTCTTAGGTTTTGAAAATAAAGACTATCAAAATGACTTAAATGAGTCAAAATTTAAAGCCACTGCTTACTTATATGCCCATGCGGAGAAATTGCTGCAGGATGTGAAACCGGAATCTGCCCGGCAGGCCTACGATGAACTGGTGAAAGTGGCCGGGATGATTGATTCATACAGAAATCTTGACAAACTTATCCGTAAAGCCATCCTCGGCGGGGCAACGAATGTGGTGTATGAAATGCATAACCGGACTGGTAAATTGATCAGCTCTTCGATGATTGACCAGTTATCGATCATCATCTGGGAATTTAAGAAAGCAAGATATGGCCAGGTTAAGCCGGCCGAAGACGATAATTCCTATGCTTTCACCCTCCGGGTTATCCTGGATGACATGAATATCGGCTCTGACCAGATAAAGAAGCTGGAATACCAGGAGGAACGTGATCTTTACCAGGGTGAAACGGTAGTTGATACCATCCGATGCCTGATCGAAGAATCCCGCCAGCTAAAAAGGGCACAACTTAGCGGAAGCCTTGAATATTTCGACCCAAGGATTGGGCAGGTCATTAACAGTGTATCGATTAAAGTGGAGACTGTCTTCTCAAATGCTTATGCCACCCTCCAGGGAGATCCAAACGCAGCGGGGGAAGCCACCCGGCAACTGCTTATTTCCAAAAAAGCGGCCTATCCTTCGGATGAACAGATGATCCTCACGGCAACGGAAGAATTTGCCAAAAAGGCCCGGGAGATCATTCTCGCCGAATGATCCCTTACCAGTTCAGGATCTTGTTGAAATCATAATTTTCAGGATCAGGAATGTACTTCCTGGCGGCTTCGTAATCGTTTTCCGTAATAAACTGCATATTATGGTTGTACACCATCATCACCTTCTGGGAGTAGATGTTAACCATCCTGGGTTTCACTTTTCCTTTCTCGTCGGCCACATCCTTCAGGAACAGAGGATGTATATCCCCTTTTGGGTCAGAAGTAACCATACAAGCAGTTAGTCCTTCATCGAATAATTTTTTGACTCCAATACCCAGCAGGGAACAATACATCAGGTCGAAAGCGGAAGGGGTGACGCAACGCAATTCGTAACCCAGCTCTTCCGGGCGGCTCTTCACAGAGATGTTCAGTTCCTTGAGCCTGCGCTGCAACAACAGGTTAAAGATATGGGACTTGCTCACATTTCCCAGCTCGGGATGGCCGTGATCGTCATAAGTAAAATTGATATCTGTGGATTCGATCTCTTCATCGGTCATAAAATGAAAAACGCCTTCGCTGATAATGGCCACGCCATAACTGATGCCGAGAATTTTTCTTTTGATGATGGAAGAGATGATCATCCGGGTGATCTTATCGAAAGAGATGGTTGATTTATTGAACATCTCGGGGATGATGATCATGGGAAAATGGCAGGCGCCGCCAATGCCGAATGCCAGGTGGCCGGCTTCCCTGCCCATGGCCGAGATCACGAACCAGTTGCCGCTGGTGCGGGCATCTTCGTAAATGGTCGAAGCAATCCGGACCCCTTCTTCTTTTGCCGACTGGTAGCCGAAAGTGGGCTGTCCTTCAGGCAAAGGAAGGTCATTGTCGATAGTTTTGGGCACATGGATATTCTGGATCTTCACGTGGTGGTTCGACAGGTATTTTGAGATCCGGTTAGCTGTCGATGCGGTATCATCTCCACCAATGGTGACAAGCAGCCTGACGTTATTTTTTACGAAAAAATCAGTATTGAATTCATCGTCATTCGGTTTATGACGGCTCATGAGCAGCGCCGAGCCTCCCTGGTTTTTGATTTTGTCGGCCAGTTCAAAATCGAATTCCTGTAATTTGGGATTCGGGGTAAATATCGTCTTATAACCTTCATGCACCCCGATAACCCGGTATCCGTCTTTCAGAAATACTTTTGCGATGGCGCTGATCACCGTGTTGATGCCTGGCGCGGGGCCTCCGCCGGCAACTATGACAATGGATTCTTTCATATTGGGATAGATTTTTTTTATTGTTCGAGGGTGCAAAAGTATGAAGATTTGCCTGAATTTCCGACCCTATCTGACCACATATTGTACGACGGTCCGATTATGCTGCTCCACCAGTATTTGTTTACCCTGCAATACAAGCTCTGCAGCTTTCTCATTGAAATGCCTGATGGTGATCAGTTCCAGCCCCTGGTTATACCTGGCGGCGTAATTTTCCTGCAGTTCCCGGATCAGGTCCTGGAAATTCGGATGGTCATCGATGCAGAACGACAGGGTCAGTGCGGAGTTCTGGATGATGTTCATGTGGATCGAAAAACGCGAAAGCAGGGCGAAGACATCATTAAACACTTGCTCGTTGATGAACGAAAGATCACGGGTAGAAACCGATATAAGAACCTGGTCGAATTTAAAGATAAAGCTGGGGATTGATGTGTCGAGCTCAGCGCCGGCGTGGATCAGGGTGCCGGGCACCTTCGGGTTGATGAATGACCTGACCTGCAGGGGAATCCCTTTGTTTTGAAGCGGCTTGACAGTTTTCGGATGGATGACCTTGGCCCCGTAATAGGCCAGTTCAGTCGCTTCGGCATAGGAGATCTGGTCGAGTTTGATCGTCTGGCGGAAATGTTTGGGATCGGCATTCAGGATACCGGGCACATCTTTCCAGATGATCACTTCAGTAGCGTCGAGCAGGCTGGCAAAGATCGAAGCCGTATAATCGGAGCCTTCGCGGCCCAGGGAAGTGCCCCGGCCCTGTTGATCGGAGCCGATGAAACCCTGTGTCACGACTAAGGGACGTTTTCCGTCGCCCTTGTCCAGCAATGGCATGATTTCCCTGCCGGCATTCGCCTGGCTGGCCTCCCAATCAACGGATGCTTCCTGGAAAGCCGAATCGGTTTTCAGGATGCGGCGTACATCAATCCAGTTATTTTCCAATCCGGCGCTGATTAAGGCATGGCTTACTATCTTGCTGGAAAGTAATTCACCATAACAGATAATCTTGTCGTAGAATTCGGAATAGGAAGCCGGTGGTTCCCGGAGGATAATTTCATATAATTCATCCCATAAAACCTGTATTTCTGCATAAACAGGATGGCCCGGGTCAGGAAACAGTCCTTGAAGGATTTCCTGGTGATAATCAATGATCTTCCCGGAAATCTCCCGGGTTTGTCTTTCCCCGTTAAAACGGCTGGTAATAAGCTTTTCGATGGCATTGGTGGTTTTTCCAAATGCGGAAACGACGATGATGAGCGGCTCACCGGGGAACATACCTATGATAGCGGGTATCTTTTTCACCGCTTCCGCTGAATAGAGGATGCCTCCGCCGAATTTGAAAACTTTCATCAGGTAGAATTCGTCAATGCTTCAGGCAAAAATAATACATTTGCGGAACTGTTCGGGTAATAGGTAGCTTGAAAACAGAAGAACTTATCAGATTATACGCAGCCACCCCGCAGGTGCTGCAAATGGTTGACATGCTGAAGAACCAATCCACGCCCAGGATTTTCCTGAAAGGGCTGACCGGTTCTTCCCCCGCGCTTATTAAAGCCGCGGTATTCCACCATTTGCAGCGGAACCACCTGGTGATCCTCAATGATGCCGAATCGGCCGCCTACCTGTATAACGACCTGGAAACCCTCTTCCAGGAAAAGGGACAGCCATATGAACATAAGAATACGCTGTTTTTCCCGACTGTTTATAAGCGTCATTTTGAGTTCGACAGGCCTGACCGGACCAATATGCTGATGCGGTCGGAGGTGCTGAGCCGGATTGTATCTTCTCCGAAAAAAGCCATTATCGTCAGTTATACCGAAGCCCTCACCGAAAAGGTGGTAAGAAAAAAAGTACTCACTAAAAACACGCTGAGGCTTAAGGTAGGGGAGAAAGTGTCGCTTGATTTCGTAGCTGACATGCTCAATGAATATGGTTTCGACCGCGAGGATTTCGTTTATGAGCCGGGCCAGTTCTCCATCCGCGGCGGTATCCTCGATGTCTTTTCTTTCGCCCATGACTATCCCTTCCGGGTAGAGTTTTTTGGGGAAGAAGTGGAATCCATCCGGTCATTCGATCCCGCCTCGCAATTATCCATCGACAAAATGGACCGGATTACCATTCTGCCCGACCTGTCGGAGCGCCTGGAGGTCGAATCACGGGAGTCGTTCCTTTCTTTTCTGCCGGCGGGAGCAATGATCTGGGTGCAAGACTTACCAGGTCTTAAAGACCTGGTAAGTCTGCACCAGCAGAAATTGCAGAAATTGCTGGATGCTGACACCGCAGGCATTTACCCCGCTAACCTGAAAGACCACTTCGTCGGGCCAGATGAATTCATGCGGCAATTGCTCGAACACGCTATTGTCGAATCAGGCAGCCGTCCGTACCTGGAACCGGGACTCCAGCCCGAATTCGATATCCGCCCGCAGCCATCTTTCAATAAAAACTTCGACCTGTTGACCGCCAACCTGGAGGAAAATTCAAAGGAAGGCATCAGCAATTATATCCTTTCGGAAAATCCCCGCCAGATCGAAAGGATCTATACGATCTTCGAGGACCTCATGCATAGCCGGCAACAGCCAAGGAATTTCGAATTCTCCACCCTGAATATTTCTTTACATGAAGGATTTATTGACCGGGACCTGAATCTGGCGCTTTACACCGATCACCAGATTTTCGAGCGTTATCACAAGTTCTACCTCAAAGACAGCTACAGCAGCCGGGAGGCCATTACCCTCAAAGAGCTTTACAACCTGAGCCCCGGGGATTACGTCACGCACATCGACCATGGCATCGGCCGTTACGACGGGCTGGAAAAGATCGATGTCAACGGCAGGCAGCAGGAGGCCATCAGGATCATTTATAAGAACAGCGACCTGTTGTATATCAGCATCCATTCCCTTCACCGGATATCCAAATATATCGGCAAGGAAGGGACAGAGCCGAAGATGGACCGGCTGGGGTCGGGCGCATGGAACCGGTTGAAAATCAAGACCAAGAACCGGGTCAAAGACATTGCCAAGGAGCTTATCCAGCTTTATGCCCAACGGAAAAGTGCTGAAGGATTCCCGTTTTTACCTGATACTTATCTGCAGACTGAGTTGGAAGCTTCTTTTATTTATGAAGATACGCCTGACCAGGAAAAATCCACCGCTGATGTCAAGGCCGACATGGAGAAGACGTTCCCGATGGACCGCCTGATCTGCGGGGATGTGGGGTTTGGCAAGACCGAGATTGCGATCCGCGCTGCTTTCAAAGCGGTTACCGACAGCAAGCAGGTCGCCGTGCTGGTTCCTACAACCATCCTCGCTTTGCAGCATTACAAGACATTCCGCGAAAGGCTGAAGGATTTTCCCTGCTCTGTCGATTACATCAACAGGTTTAAGAGCCAGCAGAAGCAAAAAGAAACCCTGAAAAGGATAGCGGAGGGGAAACTGGATATCCTGATCGGCACGCACCGCCTGATCAGCCAGGATGTCAAATTCAAGGATCTCGGCCTGCTGATCATCGATGAGGAGCAGAAGTTCGGCGTCGGAGCTAAGGAAAAGCTCAAACAAATGCGGGTTAATGTTGACACGCTTACCCTTACGGCTACTCCCATCCCGCGGACTTTGCAGTTTTCCCTGATGGGCGCCCGTGACCTCTCGATCATCAACACTCCGCCGCCAAACCGCTATCCAATCCAGACCGAGGTGCGTCCATTCAGCGAGGAAGTGATCCGTGAAGCTATCCTTTACGAAGTATCGCGTGGAGGACAGGTGTTTTTTGTGCATAACCGGGTCATGAACATCCATGATGTAGAGCGCATGCTTTTGAGATTTTTGCCCAACATCACGATTGGCGTGGCCCATGGCCAGATGGACGGATCGCATCTTGAGAATGTGATGCTCGATTTCATCGATGGGGTATATGATGTATTGCTGGCCACGTCCATTATCGAATCAGGCCTCGATATCCCGAACGTCAATACGATCATTATCAACGACGCGCATCACTTCGGCCTCAGCGACCTGCACCAGTTGCGCGGCAGGGTGGGGCGTTCCGACAGGAAAGCTTTCTGCTACCTTTTGTCGCCGCCGGTTTCCGTGCTGACCGACGAAGCACGCAAACGGCTCAAGGCTATCGAAGAATTTTCGGACCTCGGCAGCGGGTTCAACATCGCCATGCGCGACCTGGATATCCGCGGGGCGGGCAACATCCTGGGCGCGGAGCAGAGCGGGTTTATCTCCGAGATCGGCTTTGAGATGTACCATAAAATCCTCGACGAGGCCTTACAGGAACTAAAAGAGACTGAATTCAGCGAGCTTTTCAAAGATGATAAGCCCAGGCCTTTTGTGAAAGACTGCCAGATCGAGACCGACTTGGAGATCCTGATCCCGGGCGATTATATCACGAATACCACCGAAAGGCTCATCATTTATAAAGAGCTCGACAGCATGGAAACCGAGGAGGCGCTGGTAAAATGCCGGGAGCGGATAATTGACCGCTTCGGTCCCGTGCCGAGGCAGACAGAAGAGCTGTTCAACACCATCCGTTTGCGCTGGCTGGCGAAAAAGGCCGGATTTGAGAAGATCGTTCTGAAGAACGAGCGATTCATCGGCTATTTTATTAGTAACCAGGATTCCCCTTATTATCAATCCGAAGACTTCGCGGCCATGCTACGTTTTGTGCAGGCCAATCCATCCATCTGCCGGATGAAAGAAAATGAGACCCGGCTGTCGCTCACATTCAGGAATGTCAGGAGTGTGGGGGATGCAATACGGTTGATGCGGGGGATGAACGGATAAAGGACCTGGAATGAAACCAAAGAATTTTCAGATTTGGTGCAATTTAAATATGACATTTTCACTATCTTTACGAAAAACAATCAGAAAATGATAACAAAGGAAAAGCTAATCCAGGTGATTAATAAAATGCCTGAAAGATTTAGCATAGATGATATTATTGAAGAGCTTGTCCTATTAAGCAAAATTGAACAAGGATTAGCCGATGTAGAAGCAGGAAGAGTGTATGCCGAAAAAGAAGTTGAGAAAAAGATGGAGAAATGGCTGAAATAATATGGACATATAAAGCTTACGAAGATTACAAAAATATTATTGAATTTATAGCAAAAGATTCAGAGCATTTTGCCTCACTAATGGCAAAAAAGATTTGGCTGGAGATAAAAAGGATTGAGCACAGTCCAAAGGCAGCAAGAATGGTTCCTGAAGCTGGTTATGATCCTGAAATAAGGGAATTTATCTTAGGCCAATATCGAATTATCTTTCAATTTAAAGAGAAAAAAGCCTTCCTTTTAACAATTCATCACAGTTCGAGAAATTTAAAGAAGAAATCGCTCCTGGCTCAGGTAATAAAATAATCTATTCCTACAACCTACTGTCTGTAGGAAAACGAAACCCAGCTGTCGCTTACATTCCGGAATGATTGGAGTTTGGGGGATGCGTATAGGTTGCTGAAGGGGACGGGCGGCTAAAGAAGATTTAGCATGAGGTTTAGTGATTCATATCTGCCAAGATTTCCAATGAAAGGAGCCGGGTAATCTGTTTTAGTTACATAAAGAAATAAAACGCCGGAATTTCCTTAACTTTACGTGAGTTATTTCAAAATAATGGATCTTTCATAAAATGCTACGCTTGATCGCCTATCTACCTGCCTGATAGTATGTGTCATGGACTGCTTGGATGGCGGGTAGGAGATGGTTGTAGATAAGTATTTAAGCGATTGAGTTAATTCGAAATCTTATAAATTCTATAACTGGTTTCTTGAAATTGTTAAGTGGATTATAAACAAGAACATTGGATATTAATAAACTTTTTCAATTTGAAATTATGCCTATAAAAGGAAATATTCTTTATTGTCCGGATTGTAATCATCTTCAATCTCAAATAAATCTAACTAATTGTGAATATTGCGGTTATGATTTAGGTGCACCCAATGTCAATATTGTAATGACTGAAATTGAATTAAATGCACTTCAAAGGAGATATGACGATGCAAGAAATTACACTATTAAGCATGGGACGGAAGATGCACTAAATAGATTTGAAGATTACTTTAATACCAATGTCAAGGTAATTAAAAACATGTCTTTGCAAACGCTTTACAAATGGATTGTCCTAACAGGAGCATACAAATCCTATCAACGTGCAGTGGAGGAAGGGCTACGAGATGTTGCTAATCTGTTTAACGACCGAAAACGTACTACTATTGACAGTTTATTTTACGGAACTTACGGTAGAGATATTAATTTTGCTGCTTTGACGTTAAATGACAAAGGAATTGAATCTTATGGTAATTGTAGAGTTATATTCAATGAAGACTCAATAAAATCCCGTTCTTCTACACTAGAAGAGAATTCATTTAATTTCGTAAAAACTCATAAAATCAATTTTGAAACGTTAAATATTCCTGCTGGGTACCGCTCCACATGGCACGATAAATTTAAGCTTGCAGGCGCAAAACTTCATTCGAAATTAGCTTTAGGCAACCAAGAGGAAGATTTTAACGAAATGGTTCTTTCAAGTAAAGAAGATAAAGATACAGATGAATTTATTGAGGTGCATATTTATAAGAAACTCACTAATTTAGCCGTCAAATCTATTTTTGTTCCTGCACCAAAAAATAATAGTAAAGATAAAATTTTTGTTAAAGCAATTGAGGAAAAATGTCCGGGTAAAGTAAACAGATTTTAAAATATGATTACAGAAGCATATATAGCAGGAGCAGTCGAAAGAGCGATCTTTAAAAAAGAGGATGAATATTTTATTCTTGAGAGATCAGGTGATAATGGTTACCATTCTATGCCGATTAATCATTTCGACTTAAACAGTTTCACATTAGCTAAACCTGAGATCACCCATTATAACAATATCGAATGGGAGACAGAACGCCTATATAGTGAACTAAACAACGATGCAGAAAAGCACAATGCTCTCAACATGTTCCTTATGGGAATGGATAAATCATTAAGCTATGATTTAAGGAGAGAAGCGATGGAAATGTTATTGGCGTGCCTTATATCAAAAAATGAAGTTAAAACTTTTCTTCGTAACAGGATTTTTGCAACAAAAGTCCCTGCTGAATTTGACGCTGATTCCGCATTTCAAATCGCTGAGAATATTGGTGATAAACTCCTTGCTAAATGGTATAAGGACCTATCTCATGCCAATAAAATCATTATAGCCGTGCGGGATACATGGAAAAAAACTATTATTAATCAAGGAAATCAGACGGATTTAATTATAGAAGTACTCGATAAAGAATTCACTGATCGTGGAATTTTTTCCGATTTCGTTTTAGCACTACTTTATAACGACGACCAAACCATTGACAATGCAATTGTCATTCACGCTGATAAATTAAAAGAATTAAAAATCGGGCAACCTGCGGTTTTCCTTGCAACTTTAAAACAAATGGTTTATAATGCTCTTTCTATAATACAGGAAGAAGTAGATAAAGTTAATTTGGAAGAAATAAAAAATGAAGACAAGAAGTATGACGCGGTAGGAAAGGAAAATTTTGTTGTAAGATTCAATACTTTAATAGATAATTTTAAAGGGAAAAGCAAAAGTATTAAGGAAGGGAAAAGAGGTAAAAGAATCAAAACCATTCTTCTATCAAGATTTTTCAAAGAAATTAATATAAATGAACAGGTTGCATGGATTAAAGAAAGAATCAATGAAAGAAACATCGAAAGTGCCGAAGATGCAATCCTTAAGTTAATCGAGCATCAGAATTTACATAGTGAACCAGAACATTTATGTAAGTCATTAAGCGATATTGCTGATTGTTTTCAAAAGGCAAATCTGATTATAATGTCTGATTGTATTGCACAAAAAGCAATTGACTTATTCCCAGTAGATTCTGTTCCATATTGTATCATTGCAGAAAATTTTCGCGCTAAAGGACAATTAGAAGATGCTATAATAAAATATGAAGAGATCATTCGCGATTTTAAAAATGATGCAGTACCTCGAACTGGCAAAGCAGAGACCTTGCGGCAAATGGGAAGGCTGAAAGAAGCATTGACTGAATATGAAGAAACCATACGCGATTTTAAAGAAGAAGTATATCCCCGAAATGGCAAAGCGGAAACCTTGCGGCAAATGGGAAGACTGGAAGAAGCATTGACTGAATATGAAGAAACCATTCGCGATTTTAAAAATGATGTAGTACCTCGAAATGGCAAAGCGGAGACCTTGCGGCAAATTGGAAGGCTAGATGAAGCATTGAACGCATATGAAGAAACCATATGCGATTTTAAAGATGAAGTATATCCCCGAAATGGCAAAGCGGAGACCTTGCGGCAAATGGGAAGACTGGAAGAAGCAATGACTGCATACGAAGAAACCATTCGCGATTTTAAAGAAGAAGTATATCCTCGAACTGGCAAAGCGGAGACCTTGCGGCAAATGGGAAGACTGGAAGAAGCATTGACTGCTTATGAAGAAATCATTCGCGATTTTAAAAATGATGCGGTTCCTCGAACTGGGAAAGCGGAGACCTTGCGACAGATGGGAAGAATGGATGAAGCAAAAGCAATGTTCGATAAGATTATTAATGAATTTCCTTATGATTTTTTTGCAAAAATAGCACGAATTGTTTTGCTCATCCAAATAGGGAAAAATTTGAATGAATTAGAAAAGCAAATTCAGGTTCCCAATCCGCAATCCAAAGAAGACTGGATTTTAAATCATGTTCATTGTATGTTATTAATTAAGCTAAATAAAATTGATGAAGCTATCAGTAAACTGGAACACGGGGTAGAAAACATTAAAGATATTGAACAACTTAACTATTACAACACGGCATTATCTTATGCGTATATTAAAAAAAGGAAGTTCAAGGATGCTGTTGCACAATTTAATAAAGAAATGCATCCTCGTCCTGTTTTTCAGGTTTTAGTAACACATGCTTATGCCGCTGATGGCAATCTGGAAGAGTCCAAAATGCATTATAATTCAATATGCAAATCACCAATTAAAAAAATTGAGGATACCTCTAAGTATCTTTCTGACCGTTATCATTTAGTTGATCAACATTTTTTTACATGTGAATCGAAAGAAGATTTAGAAAAGAAAATTGAAGATTTAGAATTTGATTTGTTAACCGAACCTCTTTTAATAGCTGCATAAGGTTAACAAAACTAATCTTTTAACCAAATACGACAAAGAACCATTGCCCATAACAACCAAGCATTCGTTCCATCCATTGTACAGCCTGTCTTGCCTTGACATGAAATAGTAAACCCCCTATTGCACAGCCTGCCCCGCTTTATAAGTGGAAGAACCGAAGGTAGTTATAACCGGTTCTTTGGGGATTGAGTTTTGTTTCTTTGGATACTGGAGTTAAGGCTGATTGCCTTTTACCGTATGGAATGGATTTCCGGTTATGTTCCGGGTAATTTTTGGGGGAGCTTTCAAAGAAAGGCCATTAAACTTGAATGGGAGGACAATTAATTTTGGAATATACACTGACGACAATAAAAATTTTTCCGTTTATCGTATCATTTACTTAAAACTTACGTATATTTGCGCCACATATTGTTACATAAAGACGGTTGCAGGTCTAACTGCAAGACAAAAAGATAAAACGAAGATTAGATAAAAAGAGCCGTCCTGATAAAGTTGACGGCTCTTATTTTTTTCAACATATATAATTGAATTTTAAAAATAAATCAATATGGCTACCTTCAATTCTGAACTATTCAAGTTCGCGCTATTCCCAAATTATAACGACAGTATTCGGTTTTTAGCCGAAACACTTACAGACAGAGAAGAATGGGACTTCTCAGATTCTCAGACTAAATCCTATTCTATTCTCAAAAATTATCTTGAATTTACATTCAGGAAATTGCAGCAGGAAAAAAAAGTTGTTTTCACACAAGATAACAATTTTGCTTGCTTCAACACTGGACTCATTACAAACAATCTTGAGGATATTTTTGCTTTTTTCGAAAAATACAAAAATCCAAGACCAGGATTTAATACCCCATATTGTTTCAAAGCGTTTTTAAAAAAGAGTGATAACAATGTTTTGAGGCACTTTTCTCATAACCTGCCAGACATTGCAAACTTTTTCGAAAAGCCAGAACTGTTAATATTCAACCCTAAATGTGAGCTAATTCCCGATATAGACCATATAATCAAAGACAACATTGACCGTTTTCCTTCCCATCTGCAAAAAGCCGACGATGCAGAATTACGCAGACAGGTGACTGGGGCAATTGAGGATGTAAAAAAAAGAGTTAGAACAAATTATCAAATTGCTGTTTCTCAATACTATGATGGCAAAATTCAACTTCTTCTTCCTTTATGCCTAACTTCAGGTTCTCCAAATCCCGACTTAGCGTTAGTAGTTCATAGGTTAAATGACAAGACCTATACTGCCCGTACCTGCCTGACGTTGAAAATGGCATACAATAATGCACGGCTTATTGTGAAACCACAAAGTAATTGGCTAAAACCATAAGTATAAGAGAAACGACACACAATAAGTTAAGCCTTCGATTTGCGCCAGCCTGATCCCCTCTTTTTTATCGGACTAACCGAAAGTAGCTAAGCTTGGACATTAACCTAGTCATGATGTCCAAGTTGAAGATGGCTTAACTACAATTAAAAGAAACTTGAGTTTCATTATAAAAGGCTTCACCTGTTATTAACCCGATTCAAATTCTTATAAAACGTATTACCTTTGCATCGTGAGAAAGATCTTAAAATTATCCGGGCTGTTTCATGTGTTGGTTCTGTATAGCTTCATAATGAGTTTATACAGCACCAGTATTTTAACTTCAAATGCGACCTTCTATAAAGATCCTCTAACTGAAGATGAAAGCTACTTTTTATTATTTTCTGCTAACTTGTACAGTCCTGCAGTTAATACAAAAAATATAAATGGTTTTCCTGACCTTCCTTATTCAATTCTTAAAAATTATCTGAATAAATTTTCAGCTTGTTTTAAGGAGGTGGAATTATTCCATGAAATTACTTTTTCAAAATACATTTTCTACACTGGCAATATTATAGTCCGGTTTCAGCAAACTGACATTATATATCCTTTCCATTACTTCTGGTAATCCATATTTTTCTCAGGACGCTTTGCTCCTGAAGCAAAGCAATTTCATTTATGTCGACAAAGGACTTAGCTGACAATTCATTGCTATATCTTGTCGTATTTGATGTCTTACAATAAAAACAAACAGAAAAATGGATTTAGGAGTAATAATAATCGGAGTAATAATCTTGCTCATATTCATAGTTCCGGTATTCTTATTAAACAGGAAAAAATATAAATAGTAAAAAATAATTTATAACTGACCGCATCCCCTTTGAACTTATGATACAACCTCTAATAAGGGGGTGCGGTTGGATTATTATCGTATCTTTGACATAAATTTAAATCAAACCTTGAATGGCGAAATCGCAAGTTACTTTTAACAAACAGGAAAAAGAGAAAAAACGTTTAAAGAAACGACTGGAGAAGCAACAAAAAAAAGAAGAACGTAAGTCAAACTCACTAGGCGGTGGATTTGAAAGCATGATTGCTTACGTCGATGAAAATGGAAACATCACCGATACATCACCAGATCCGGCGAAGAAAACGAAGGTCATTGCAGATAATATAGAAGTCAGCGTCCCCAAAAGGGAAAAGGAGGAAGCTGTGACAGTACGGACGGGCAGAGTTGAATTTTTCGATGATAAAAAAGGCTTTGGTTTCATTAAAGAACCCGAGACCCAGGAGAAATATTTTTTTCACATCAGCGGTTTGCTGGATGAAGTTAATGAAAACGATGCAGTTACTTTTGAGCTCGAGCGGGGTTTTAAAGGGATGAATGCCATCCGTGTGAAGAAGGTGTAGAAATTTCCTTAAATTTACCTGAGCTATTTCAAAATAATTGATATTCAATAAAACGCCCCGCCATCGCAAATCTGCATAACGTTAGCTACCTTAGCTTGAAATTTAATGAACAATTTATAAGAGAATCAGGATTTTTGCAAACTGGAATCCCACCCCCCCGGACATCAATTCTCCACCCTAATTTATACGAATTTTAAATTGATGTTATCAACTCTGATGCAGAGTATTTCTTCCTGAAAAATCATGAAGGAATATTACATTTGTCAAATTAGAAATATTAAAAACGATACCATGAAGAAATTAATACTCTTTTCATTCATCTCGCTATTTTCCAGCATGTTAATGGCTCAGGCCGATTGCTCTGACCTGATCATTTCAGAGTATGTGGAAGGCTGGAGTAATAATAAGTCTGTTGAAATTTACAATCCTACGCCCGATCCGATCGATCTTATTGCCTACCGGTTGATCAGGTGGTCCAACGGTGATGAGACGGCAGACCAGGATTCAAGATATGTCCTGCCCCTGACCGGTACGATCCCGTCTTATGGTGTGATTGTGATGATCCAGGATACGAATTTCCCGGGTCAGGATACCATGATTGACATAGGATTGAAACAAAGGGCAAACTATATGGCACCCGCTGACTATGATGAGGGAACCCCTGGTTGCCGGGTGGTTTTCTGGAATGGCGATGATGCGGTTTCATTGCAGCATTTTTTGACAGGCACCTGGACAGATATTGATATTTTCGGCGAAATAGGTGTGCGTCCTTTAAACTGGCAGGGGACCACAGATCCGGTTGGCGCCTGGGATGATAACCCGCCTTATGCCGATGGACAGGGCAATTACCTGACCAAAGACCAGACCCTTGTGCGCAAATCCAGTGTGAAGGTCGGGATTAACCGTGATGTGATGAACCTTTACGGCCCCAATAGTTTTAATGCACTTTTGGAATATGATTCTTTGCCCAATGACACTTTCGATAGCCTCGGATTTCACCGTTGTGATTGCAAGTCTTCAGCTATCAATGAACGACCGGGTGAAATTAGCGCAACACTGTATCCAAATCCGGTTACTTCAGATAAGATTTCTGTCAGCAGCGATGTGGAAATGACCCGAATTCAGCTTATAAGTTTATTCGGCACTTTGATTGATGAAAAGCTTGTTACCGGCCACAAGGCAAGCTATGCATTACCTTTCGGTCTGGGCAATGGGGTTTATATTGTCAGGGTGTTCGACAGGGAAAACAGGTCTGCCGCCAGGAAGTTAATGGTTTATTGATCGGGTGTCCTATGTTGAAAAAAGAAGTAGCAACCTGGTCAAGGGTGTTCCGGGAAGGAAAGAAATTTCTGATTTTCATGCTGCTGACCACCCCGATTGGTTTAATGGCCCAGACCGGCGTGGTGAAAGGGACCATTAAAGATGCGGGCAATGGTGAATTACTGATTGGTGTGAATGTTGTCTATGCTGCCGGCAAAGGCACTGTTACCGGATCCGACGGATCATACCGGCTCGAGTTGTCTTACGGAACCTACGAACTGCAGGTTTCTTATGTCGGTTATGTCAACCATACGAGCCGGATCGTGGTGAACGCTCCGACGATGAACCTGAATATCAGTTTGAAAAATATAACCCTATCGGAGGTTGAAGTTGTAGCGGACCTGGCGCAGACCCGTGAAACACCCGTGGCATTCACTACCATCTCACCTTTAAAGATTGAGGAAGAACTTGCTTCTCAGGATATACCCATGCTGCTGACCCGCACCCCCGGTGTTTATGCCACCCAACAGGGTGGAGGTGATGGCGATGCACGGATGAACATCCGCGGTTTTAACCAGCGCAATATTGCCGTGATGGTGGATGGAATCCCGGTCAACGATATGGAAAACGGCTGGGTTTACTGGTCTAACTGGTTCGGCCTTGATGCTGTAACACGCAATATACAGGTTCAACGAGGGCTCGGAGCATCAAAGCTGGTCATCCCTTCCGTTGGAGGTACTGTGAACATCATCATCAAGGGAATTGAAGACAAGGCCCGGTTTTCCGTGAAACAGGAATACGGTAGTGACGCTTTTCTGCGGACCAGTCTCGGCTGGAACAGCGGCCAGCTTAAAAACGGATGGGGGATTACACTCGCCGGTTCATATAAAAGAGGTGACGGCTGGGTGGATGGAACCTGGACCGAGGGCTGGTTCTATTTCGCTCGCATTGATAAAAAACTGGGTAGACACTTAGTTAGCCTGTCTGCCATGGGAGCCCCGCAAAAACACGGCCAGCGGTCTTACAAAAAATCTATTGCCTTCTTTGATAAGTCATATGCAGCCGAACAGGGTGTAGATACTGCCGGCATGCAGGCTTCCCACGGGTTCAAATTCAACGAGAACTGGGGCTACCTGCAGCGTGAGGGAGAAGACAGGGAACTGCTTTCCGAACGGATGAATTATTATCACAAACCCCTGATCAGCCTGCGTGATTTCTGGAATATCAGTGAAAGGGTTTATTTATCAAATATTTTTTATGTTTCGCTTGGAAAAGGCGGTGGTACAGGACCTGCAAAATCTGATAAATACGGAACCCCCAGCAGTTCTACCTTTCCTATCGTTGATTCGACCGGACAGATCAATTTTCAAGGGATTTATGATCTGAATCACTATTCCGAAGACGGAAGATCGCGGGGTATATTGCGAAGCAGTGTGAATGACCATTACTGGTATGGATTCTTGTCTACCTTTAATTACCGGATCAATGAGCTTTGGGAATTTTCCGGCGGTATCGACTTAAGAACATACAAGGGCAAACATTATATGATCGTTCATGACCTGCTGGGCGGGGATTATTTCCTTGATAATTCCAATCAGAACAGGGGAGATATAATCAGAAAAGAGGGCGATAATATCCAGTACAGTGATGATGGCCTTGTTCGTTGGGGAGGCATGTTCGGGCTGGTGAAATGGCGCAGCGGGAACTGGTCGGCTTTTGCCAACCTTTCCGGTTCATACAATGGCTATAAGCGTGTCGATTATTACATTCCAAAAGAGCTCCAGGTTGGGGATACTGCCCTTCTCATCGGATATAGTGACTCGGTTATTTATTCAGGACAAATGTATACACGCTATTCAAAAGGATTAAAAGTTAACCAGACGCCATGGAGATGGTTTCCCGGATTTACCTTAAAAGGCGGAGTGAATTATAACCTGAGCGAACGGTCGAATCTTTTTATGAACCTGGGCTACTTATCGAAATCACCCCGGTTTAACAATGTCTTTTATTATGACAATGTGGAATTCAGTAATCCGGAAAATGAAAATGTGACGGCATTTGAATTGGGTTACAGCTATTACAGCAAGAAGATTTCCCTGGATGTGAACGGCTATCTTACCCTCTGGAAGAACAAACCCGCTGACCGCACATCAACATTTGTCGATCCGGTCGAGGAGACAACTTACCAGGTCAATATCAACGGGATGAATGCCAGGCACATAGGTATTGAAGCCGAATTTAATCATGATATCACCAGGTCACTGTCGTATAACCTGATGGTGTCGGTTGGAAACTGGATATGGACTTCTGAAGATACTGCCAGGGTTTACGTCAACAATCATATAGCTGATTCAATTTATTTTAATGCAAAAGGTGTTCATGTCGGTGATGCCGCACAGACCCAATTTTCAGGAGGTATCCGGTGGGAGATTATCAATGACCTTTACATTTCAGGCTCAGCAACTTATTTTACCCGTTATTTCTCTGAATTCGATCCCATCAGCCTTTCTCCGGATATTAACCCGAATTACCTGGATGAAAATGGAAATCCAAAGGAATCATGGCAAATACCGAATTACGCTTTAATCGACATCAATGCCGGATATACGCTTAAGATAAAAAAAGTTTATGTCGATTTCAGGGGTTCTGTGTTGAATTTACTGAATACGGAATATATTTCTGATGCCCAGAACAACGATACATACAGCTCGCCTACACAGTCCTTCGATGCACAATCCGCAGGAGTATTCTTTGGTTTGGGCAGAAGATTTAATTTGTCGGTGAAAGTGTCGTTTTGAGCATGGAGGCATGGAAGCATGGTTAATGGATTTGGGAATTTTAATTTTTAATTTTTAATTTGTATGAAAAGATCTTTACTCATCCTTTTGGCATTTGTTGCTTTGGCAATCAGTGCTTTTTCGCAGGATAATATTGCTGATGCAAGGACTTATGCTGTTGGCGCTACTGTTACTGTTACCGGGGTTGTTACAAACGGACTGGAATTAGGAGTCATCCGATATATCCAGGATGAAACGGCCGGCATCGGCATTTATGATGGCGATGTTTCTTATTTTCAACGCGGGGACCTGGTTACGGTTACCGGTAAAGTTGAAAGTTACAACCAACTGCTTGAAATAGGGACTTTAACGGCCCATTCAGTTACTTCTTCCGGTAATCCTTTGCCGGTTCCGGAATTAATTGTGATCGATGATTTTGGTGAAGATTTGGAAGGTGAGCTGGTAAGGGTCAACCAGGTCCAGTTTGTGAATGCCGGCGGAACTTTCAGCGGCAACACCAATTACAATATCACCGCAGGCGGAGAAACCGGAGTGATCAGGATTAATACAGCCTCCAACTTAGTGGGACAGTTAATCCCGACGGCAGAAGTTGACCTGGTCGGTGTTATGAGCCAGTTTCATTATAGTAATCCAAATGAGGGCTACCAGCTATTGCTTAGGAATACGGATGATATTATCCTGGGAGAACAAATTGCCATGGCTTCTTCTTTGGAAGTGATGGGGCTGACTACAGCAGGTTTTTCATTGTATTGGAAAACAAACCTGGCAGGAACAAGCCAGATGCTTTATGGTAATACGACTGCCTTTGAACTCGGTGTCCTTACCGGGCCCGGACCGGCTGATACAAACCATACTGTTACCCTTGGCGGAGCAACCCCTTCTACATTATTTTATGTCAAAGCGTTTTCAGTCAAAGGATCAGATACAGCTTTCTCCGGAGTACGCGCAGTCGTTACCACTTCGGTTTCAACCGGGGATATGAAAGTATATTTCACTTCTACAGTTGATAATTCGGTATCAACCGGGACTAATGCCATTCAACTGGACAATGCGGTCGATGATACCGTCATCAATTATATAAACAGGACTAAACAGACGCTTGATATTGCCATTTACAATTTTGGCATGGACGGCATTTCCAATATTGCATCAGCTGTGAACAATGCGTATAACCGGGGAGTTCAAATCCGTATAGTGGTCGATGGCAGTACCGCTAACCAGGGCATTGAAAGCCTTAATGCAAGTATCCGCAAGATTGCCAGCCCGGCAGGCGTTGACTGGGGCATTATGCACAATAAGTTTGTCGTGATGGATGCCTATTCCGGTGATCCCAATGATCCGATCGTCTGGACTGGTTCTACCAACTGGACGTCCGGCAATGTTAATACAGATGCCAATAACGTGGTCGTTATACAGGATAAGAGCCTGGCCATAGCTTATACCCTTGAATTTAATGAGATGTGGGGAACTTCCGGACCTGATCCCAACCTTACGAACTCCCGTTTTGGTTTCAATAAAATCGATGATACACCACATGAGTTTATCATTGACGGAAAATCTGTGTATTGTTACTTTAGCCCAACCGATGGGGTAAACCAGCAAATCATTGAAACAATTCAAACCTCAAATAGTGATATTGAAGTCAATACTATGCTCATTACCCGTTCAGATATCGGTTATGCATTGCGTGATGAAAAGATTGCGGGGATAGACACCCGGGTAATAGTCAACAAACAGGCGGATTGTTCCGAAACGGTTGCAGGTACGCTAATATCGGCTTTGGGAAGCAATTTCAAGGAGTACGGAGAGTCGGGTTTGTTGCATAGTAAATCAATGATCGTCGACCAGTCTAACACCAATTCTGATCCGCAGGTGTTGCTTGGCAGCCATAACTGGAGCGCCAGCGCTAATGATAAAAACGATGAGAATACCCTGATCATCCATGATGCCACCATCGCCAATCTCTTCTACCAGGAATTTATGGCCCGCTGGGCACTTGGTGTGCCCCTCGCAGTTGACGAAACCGACCAGGTTATACCATCTTTGGTTTATCCCAATCCTTCTGCAGGCCAGGTTATGGTCCAGCTCAATGAAAAAGTTCAAGGCCCTGTCAACCTGAGAATTTATAACCGTATCGGGCAGTTGGTATTCCAGGCCGATGAAAGAGCTACACCGGGATCACAAATAAAGCTGAATATCAGTGATATGGATACCGGTATTTATTTCCTCGAAGTGACGGGAAATAACATGCGGATCAGTGAAAAACTGGTAATCATACGTTAATCCAAATAAAACATTCTGTTAATTCGTTACAGGCAGAGTAAAATAATTTGTTAATTTGCATCAACATTCTGATTTATACACCAAAAGTATTGACCTGTGTCAGATAGTTTAGTCATCATCCCTACTTATAACGAGAAGGAGAATATTGAAAAGATCATCCGGTTTGTTTTCTCATTACCGAAGGTTTTTCATGTGCTGATCGTTGAGGATAATTCTCCTGACGGGACGGCTGATATTGTCAGAAAGCTCATGAAAGAATTTCCTGACAAGCTATTCATGGAAGAGAGAAAAGGAAAGCTTGGCCTGGGAACAGCTTACATTCACGGTTTTAAATGGGCACTGGCAAAAGGGTATGAATATATCTTTGAAATGGATGCCGATTTTTCCCATAACCCTGCCGATTTGCTGAAATTGTATGATTCCTGTGCCTCGCAAGGCGCTGACCTTGTGGTCGGGTCCAGGTATATCCGGGGTGTGAATGTGGTGAACTGGCCGATGGGAAGGATATTGATGTCATATTACGCCTCGGCCTATGTGCGCTTTATAACCCGTATGAAGGTGCGTGATACTACAGCAGGCTTTGTTTGTTATACCAGGAAAGTGCTGGACACTATTAACCTTGACCGTATCCGGTTTATCGGTTATGCTTTTCAGATTGAAATGAAATATACTGCCTGGAAGCTCGGATTCAAGATTTATGAGGAGCCCATCATTTTTACCGACCGGACAGAAGGCCAGTCGAAGATGAGTTCCGGGATCTTCAAGGAAGCCGTGCTTGGCGTCATCAGCCTGCGATGCAGAAATATCAGGAAAATCCACCGCAAATAGGGAAAGCCCCTATTTGATCAATGTTGATTTTTCCATCTAACAATAAACCTTATGCCAGGGAATTACTATATACATAATGCCCGGATTGTAAATGAGGGTGAAATATTTCATGGCAGTCTGATTATCAGGGATGGAATGATCCATAAGGTGATCAGGGATGAAGTAACTGAAGGTTATCATGAGGAATTCAAAGGGATGCCATCCCTGGATACAGGGGGAAAATTCCTTATACCTGGCGTGATCGACGACCAGGTCCATTTCCGCGAGCCAGGCCTTACCCACAAAGGTGAGATTTTTACCGAAAGCCGCGCCGCCGTTGCAGGGGGTGTGACCTCTTTTATGGATATGCCTAATACGATTCCACAAACCCTCACCCAGGAATTGCTGGAACAGAAGTACAGCCTGGGGGCAGAAAAATCGCTCGCAAACTATTCCTTTTACATCGGAGCGTCGAACGATAACCTTGATGAAATCCTTAAGACCGATCCGTTAAATGTCTGCGGGCTTAAGCTTTTTATGGGCGCTTCAACCGGCAATATGCTGGTCGAAAATCCCGAAACTCTGGACAATATTTTCAGTAAGGTAAAATTCCTGATAGCGGTCCATTGTGAAGACGAGACTACAATCAGGAGCAATATGGAGCACTTCCGGGAGCTTTACGGCGAGGATGTGCCGCTATTCGCCCACCCGCTTATCCGCAGTGAGGAAGCCTGTTACAGGTCTACATCCCTGGCGATACAGTTAGCCAAAAAATATAATACACGGCTGCATGTGCTTCATTTGTCGACGGCTCATGAAATGGCCCTTTTCAGCAACGACCGTCCGCTTGCTGACAAAAAGATAACGGCAGAGGTTTGTGTCCATCACCTGTGGTTTTCCGATAACGATTACCTGACCCTGGGCAACCGGATCAAATGGAACCCGGCCATCAAGTCGGCCCATGACCGCGGAACATTATGGAAAGCCCTTTTGGAAGATAAGCTTGACGTGATAGCGACCGATCATGCCCCCCACACCCTGGAAGAAAAAGCAAACATTTATTTAAAAGCGCCTTCAGGTGGACCACTGGTCCAGCATTCCCTGCCGGCGATGCTGGATTTTTACCAGCAGGGTCGGATAAGCCTGGAAAAGGTGGTCGAAAAAATGTGCCATGCCCCGGCAGTTTGTTTCAAGGTCGACCGGCGTGGTTTCATCCGGGAAGGTTATTGGGCCGACCTGGCCCTTATCGATCCTGACCAGCCCTGGGAGGTCAATCCTTCCAATATCTTTTATAAATGTGGCTGGTCTCCTTTTGAAGGGCATGCGTTTAGTTCAAAAATAACCCATACTTTTGTCAATGGAAATTTAGTGTATGAGGCGGAGCCGCAACTTCTTGAAAGTCATTTTGATGAATCTGTCAGGGGTATGCGGTTGAAATTTAACCGATAATTAGCTGAAAGCATGAGGAAAGTCTTTTTCTTTTTTATCGTCGTGTTCCTGGCCTCCTGTGGCCAGAAATTGCAGGAAAGAATTACCGAAACATACCCGGATGGGAAACCTAAAAGAGTCCAGTATTATACACCGGGTCCTGAGAACAGCTATATGGCCAAGGAAATTTTTTATTACCAGAATGGTCAGAAGAAAATGGATGGGTTTTATAACCAGGACAACAAGAAGCATGGCAAATGGGTTTACTGGCGGGAGGATGGGAAAAAGTGGAGCGAGGGGTATTTCTACGAGGGGAAGGATGACGGATTAAGAAAGACCTGGCATGAAAACGGCAGCAAGCATTATCAAGGGAAGTACGATAAAGGAACCCGGGTTGGTACCTGGAAGTTCTGGGATGAAAGCGGCAAGTTGGTTAAAGAAATCGATTACGATAAAGAGCAGTAAGTTGTCTTAAAGTGACCAATGACTTATTTTTTCAGTATAAAGTCTATATAAACAGGGAGATGATCGCTGTAGCCACCGTAGTATTCTTTAGCAGCAGTGCGGTTTGGACGTAATGTCCCGTCATCTGTCTTAAACATCAGCCATTCGGGTTCAAAGATCCTCCCTTCGCGGTCGTAAAAGATTACCCCTTTTTCCTTATTCCAGAAACTGCCGCTGATGATTACCTGGTCAAACAGATCCCAATCTTTATAATACAAAGTTCCCTTTCCTTGCCGGTAAAGCGGATCCATCAGGTTATATAGCCCTTTATTGGCCGGCATTTCTGTAGACGGTCTAACTTTCAATCCTTCTGTGATGCTTTTATCAACAGGTTCATCGTTGAAATCACCCATAATCACAATAAGCGCATTGGGATTTCGGCTGAATATAGAATCGGTTAGGGCTTTCAGGGTTTCGGCAGCCATGATCCGCTTCGGTTCGCTCATTTCTTTTCCTTCCGACCGGGATGGCCAATGGTTGACAAAGATATGCAGGGTGTCATTCTTTATCTTACTGCTTAATCCTCTAACATAGAGGATATTCCTGGTGCGGTCTTCCGGTTGAAAAGGGAAAGTCACCGGGATGCTGAGGACATTCAAAGGCTGGAACTGATCCGGATCATAGATCATGGCATTATCAATCCCTCTTTCATCAGGACTATCGCGATGAATGACCTGGAAACGATAGGGGATGATGCGCGGGGAGCGGACCAGGTCCTCAAGGACCATTTTATTTTCAACCTCACATAAACCCATGACGGCAACCGGCTGTGGCTGGGAAAGAGCATGAATGACATCTGCCAGCCGGCTGAGTTTTACCTCGTAACGCTCACTTGTCCAGGGAATCCTGGCTCCCGGTAAAAAATCGGCATCATTGATAAGCGGATCGTCAATAGTATCATAGAGGTTTTCAACATTATAAAAGGCGATGCGGAAAGTTTTGCCTGCCAGTTTGTTCTGATTGGCCTGTCCGAAGACCAATTGTGCGATCAGAATCAGGAGAGCGGAGAAAAGGATTGGATAGAAGAGCTTTTTCATAAAATATTAACTAAAGTCTTTCGTATTTTTTAGCCGGTCGATCAGCCGGCGGTGTTTTTTTGTCGGTCGTCCAACCCCCCTGGGGCGGAACTCCGGTTTCATCTCCTGCTGAACCTTCAACTTATCGTATTCTGCCTGGGGGGTAATATCCTCGAGGAAACCAGGCACCAGCGCTGCCGACACCCTATTGTGGAGCAAGGCGATGACCCTGACGGTCCTGGTATAAATTCCCAGGTGGATGGAAATCTCATCTTTAATGCGGATTTCCCGTGACGGTTTAACGATGTGCCCGCCGATCCTGACCCTTCCTGCTTTGCAGGCTTCCGTGGCCAGGCTCCGCGTTTTATAAACCCTTACTGCCCATAACCATTTGTCTACACGGACATTATCGGTATCGGGTGTGTCTGATGTGACCATCTCCTGTTATTTTTGCCTGAAAAAGATCTGTATCGGCACACCGGTGAAATCGAAATTTTCCCGCAGCTTATTTTCCAGGAAACGTGCATATGGTTCTTTGATATACTGGGGCATATTGCAGAAAAAGGCAAAGGTTGGATAGTGTGTCTTCAGTTGGGTGATGTACTTGATTTTAACGTACTTGCCCTTGGTCTGCGGCGGAGGTGTGGCTTCGATGATCGGAAGCAGCAATTCATTAAGTTTGGATGTTGGCACCTGCCGGTTTTTATTCTCATAAACCTGCCTTGCCCATTCCATCGCTTTGAAAATGCGTTGTTTGTTCAGCACGGATGTGAATACGATGGGAATATCGGTAAAAGGCGCTGTGCGCGATTTTATGTAAGTTTCCATGTCGCGCATGGTATTATTTGCTTTCTCTGCCAGGTCCCATTTATTGATCAGGATGACCACCCCTTTATGGTTCTTTTCGATGAGGCTGAGGATATTCAGGTCCTGTCCTTCCAAACCATCACCCGCGTCGATCATCAGCAGGCAGACATCACTCTGCTCAATGGCCCGTACAGCCCGCATGACCGAATAGAATTCGATATTTTCCGTTACTTTCCCTTTCTTCCGCAAACCTGCAGTATCAACCAGGAGAAATTCAAATCCGAACGAGTTGTAGGGGGTAAAGATGGTATCACGGGTAGTTCCGGCGATGGGAGTGACAATGTGCCTTTCCACGCCAAGCAGCGCGTTGATCAGAGATGACTTGCCCACATTGGGGCGGCCGACTACCGCGATCCTCGGCAGGTCAGGAATATCAGCGGCAATCGTATCCTTAAATTCTTTGACGACATCATCCAGCAATTCGCCAGTGCCGCTGCCGTTAATGGAAGAAATCCCATAAACCTGGCCGAGGCCCAGCTCGTAAAACTCATTGATGTCAAAAGTCCGGTAGGTATTATCTACTTTATTGGCCACCAGGAACACTTTTTTCCTGCTTTTCCGCAGCATGGAAGATACGTCCCCATCCATGCCGGTCAAGCCGTCTTTTACATCGACCATAAAAAGGATCACATCGGATTCACCGATGGCAAGTTCCACCTGCCGGCGGATCTCTTCTTCAAAGATATCATCCGACCCTTCCACATACCCGCCCGTATCGATCACGGAGAACTCAACACCGTTCCAATCGGACTTTCCGTAATGACGATCGCGGGTAACCCCTGCCGTTTCTTCGACAATGGCCTGACGGCTTTTGACCAGCCTGTTGAAAAGCGTTGATTTACCGACATTAGGTCGGCCGACTATTGCAATAATGTTTGGCATGGCACAAAGGTAGTGATCTAATTCCAATCAGAGGTCATATCCGAACTTCTTCAGCTCATTTTCACTGTTTCTCCAGTCTTTTACCACCTTTACGCTCAGTTCAAGAAAGATCTTTTTGCCGAGCCATGCTTCAAGTTCTATCCGTGACTGGGTACCTACCCGTTTGATGGCCAGGCCCTGGTGGCCCAGGATGATGGCCTTTTGTGATTCACGGGCCACGAAAATGTAGGCAATAATGTGAATAAGCGCTTCAGTTTCTTTATATTGATCGACAGCAATTTCCACAGAGTAGGGGATCTCTTTCCGGTAATTCAGCAGGATCTTTTCCCGGATTTTCTCTGCAACAAAGAACCGTACGCTCTTATCGGTTATGGCATCTTTATCATAATAAGCGGGGCTTTCGGGTAATTTAGCCAGGATCGAGGCGAATACGGATTGAAGATTGGCTTTCCGCAAAGCCGAAACCGGAATGATGTCGGAATCAGGAAAGACCTGCTGCCATTCCCTGATCTTCGATTCAAGCGTTGGCTGGTCAGTAAGGTCTATTTTGTTGATCACCACGATTACCGGTATTTTCGTGTCTTTGATCTTACTGATGATCTCTTCCTGGTTGGCAGATTCGCCTATTTCAACCAGGTAGAGCAGGATATCTGCATCTTCAAAAGCAGATTCGACCTCTTTCATCATAGCCTCCTGCAGTTTATAATGAGGCTGCATCATACCAGGGGTATCTGAAAAGACTATCTGGTATTCTTCATTATTAACGATCCCGATGATCCTCTGCCGGGTAGTCTGGGCTTTATGGGTGATGATGGAAATCTTTTCCCCGGTGAGGGCATTGATCAGGGTGGATTTCCCGACATTAGGTTTCCCGATGATATTGACGAAGCCGGCTTGGTGAGCCATGAGATAATGTTTTTGCAAAAGTAGAGAAAAAGGAGACCCGGGGCAGAGGAAGTAAATTCCAAGCACCAAATCCCAAATCCCAAACAAAAAACAAAATCTAAAAACAAAAATTCAAAACAGTTTGAGTTTTGGGATTTGAGTTTTTAAATTTGTTTGGGATTTGGTGCTTGGGATTTGGGATTTGCCTGGTATTTGGCAGGAATGATCACTCTATTATCACCTTGCTAAAGAAACAATATCTTAATAAGAAATATTAAAATTATTGCCGATACAAAAAATATCAACACAGCCCAACCGCCAGTTATTTTGATTTTTTTCATAATAGTATTGATTTGAAATTTGAACTAATATTTGATGAAATTCAGAATTAGTGTAAGACTTCCATTGCGTCAAAGCCTCATTTTATCGTCAAATGAGAATTGCAATAATTGCGTTCACAAATTGCGTGACAATGTTCTACACGTTTCGATCGTGAGGTATATACGGCGAATGGCCTGGAAGAAGACCCCTGGTCATCTTGTTATGACATAGGAGGAGGGCGGATTTTTGCATTATTACCGATCCTTGATGAAAATATCACGAACGGTATATGGGAAATAAAAGATATGGGTTTAAGCGGGTAGCCCAAAAATATTCCGGAAAAGACAAGTAATGCAGATTCAGGTCCTTTATCTGCAATTGATCTGTGTCCTTCTTTAAAATAGCACTGATCCGAAGGTGATTGTGACTTGGCATTATTTGCCGGATGCTTTTTTGTGAGGGGAGCAACAGGAATATCCCGTTTTACACTAAAATTCTTGAAATCTGAGAAATTAACTTTAAAAATGTCAACAGGGTAAACCTTAGCAATTAAATTTCCGGGACAAACATTGGACCTTAATTCAGGTATCCCAGGATTAATTAAACCTAAAAATAGGAGCAGGAAACCATAAAGAAGCGTCCTTTGGTTCAAAGCTTTGGAATGTCCTTTATTGTGGTGCATTTTCAGGTAAATAATGATCCTGTTATTCATTATTCCGTAAATCTAACAAAAAAATGGTTGCTTTTGCAATGAAGTCTCGAAAAAATAACATCAATAACCTTAGTCATTCCCCTGTCTTTCCGCGCTGCCCTTCTTAAGGGTAAATCATCGTAGCATAGGCCTTCATGATCCCTGGTCCGGTATTTGTGGGAAATTGAAAAGGCTTGTTATGATGATGTGGCTATTATTTGGGGGTTTCATCAGGCGTGATTTGCATTGCTGGAGTGTTAGCATCCATTCCCTTTTTATGAGGGGCATGAGGATGCCATCCCACCACGCCCAGCATCACAAAAAAACTGACCACATAGGCTAATGCAACATGCCACCCGCTTTTTATATAACTAACCGTGTCTTTTGTTTTAGGGTACATATTTGAAAGCGCAACACCTGCAGAAGAGCCGAACCATATCATGGAACCGCCAAAACCAACCGTGTAAGCCAGTATTCCCCAATCATATCCGCCTTGTTCAAGGCAAAGCTTGGTGAGTGGAATATTATCAAAAACTGCTGAAACGAATCCGAGGATGAAGGCGGTCTGCCATGAAGCCGGCGGAAGCTCTTCCACAGGCATCATGGAAGCAATCGTCACCAGCGACACTAAAAAGATCGTTCCCTGCCAGGCGTGTTTCAACTCCTGCCAGGGAGTATTTCGCATCAGATTTCCCATAATGATGGCTGTCCAAACGCCCAGTGCCGGAAAATCAAACATGATATTTGTAGCAATGGCCCCAACCAATATCAAAACCACAATAAAGATTTTTCCCCAGTCGATCTTTACACCTGGACCCGAATCTTTGATAATAGGCTGGAATTTATGTTGTTGGATTGATCCGAAAATTCCAAAGATTAAAAATCCTGCAAAAGAAGCAACATATGCATGCATTACCCATACAGCTTCAACGCCATCGATCCACATCAGGGTTGTTGTCGTATCCCCGATAACACTTCCGGCTCCGCCCGCATTACTTGCCGCGATAATAGCTGCGAGGTAGCCGATATGTACTTTACCTTTAAAAACCACCATCGCGATAGTTCCTCCAATCATGGCCGCGGCAATATTGTCGAGGAAGGCAGAGAGAAAAAATACCATGACAAGCAGTACCAGCCCGCCTTTCCAGTCATCTGGTAAAAATTTTGGAAGTATCTTCGGAATATTTGATTCTTCAAAATGCTTGGCCAGGATAGCAAAACCAAATAAAAGACCCATCAGGTTGAGCAATATCCGCCATTCACCTTCTTCCCCTGCTGAGCCAAGTATATGATGGCCCAGGTTGAAGGAGGGATCGAAAATGAATTTAAAGATCAGCACCGCTGCAAGTCCGGTTAAAGCAACATACATGGTCCTTTTATGGAACAGTGCCACCCCGATGAGTGTGAGGGCGAACAAGATAAATTCAACCCTGACAGGGCCGATGGAAGGTATTGCAGAAGAGCTCTCCGCAACGGTCATGGCAACATCGGTAAGCAGCATATAAGTATATTTTGGATATTATTGAAGATGTTGATAGGATGGTTATTGCAGAATATTGACCATCTTCATATTTCCTTATTTTCTTTGATTATACCTCATTTCAGACGTTTATAAAAATATAAATTTATTCATTACCACTACTTCAAACTGTTTGAAATTTTGGATTTTGAATTTTATTTTTTGTTTGGGATTTGGGATTTGGAATTTGGAATTTATCCATCTGGATGTCGTGCCCCGGGATCAATCTTTTTCCGTAATTTTGCTATATCAGGATAAACAAACGGTTCATAACATGCCATTCTCCAATATAGCCTACCGGGCTCCTAAATATTACTTCAGCGATACATCGTTCAGTAAGCTCATGAAACGAAGGATCTATCATGTCCTCCTGATTTCCAGCGCTTATGATGCATTTGTCCTGGAAGACGACGGCAGGATCGACGAACAGATCTTCATCGAATATGTATCCCTCAACCTTCGTTATCCCCCGCAATTTATCCTTGCTTCTTCTGAGAAGAAAGCTTTCGAACTTTTGCGTGATGAAAAAATAGACCTGGTCATCGTTATGCTTAGCTCCGAAGAAATGGATACCTTCGGCCTGGCGGAAAAAATCAAGGTTAAAAACCCTGCCATTCCTATCGTTGTCCTGACCCCGTTTTCCAGGGAAGTCACCCTGAAAATGAATGATGCAAGCAAAAGCGTCATCGATTATGTCTTCAGCTGGCTGGGTAATGCCGACCTGCTGCTGGCCATCATTAAACTCATCGAGGACAAGATGAATGTCGACCACGACATCCAGGAAGTCGGCGTACAGGCTATTTTGCTGGTGGAAGATTCCATCAGGTTCTATTCAAGCTATCTGCCTAACATCTATAAGATTATCTTCAAACAATCGAAGGATTTCATGACTGAAGGCCTGAACGAGCACCAGATGATGCTGAGGATGCGCGGCAGGCCGAAAATCCTGCTGGCAACCACCTATGAAGAGGCGCTTGGATTATATGAGAAATATAAACGTAACCTGCTGGGGATCATCACCGATATGAGTTATCCAAGGAACGGGCAGCAGGAAAAATACGCCGGGGTGAAGTTCTGTGAAAAAGTGCAACGCGACGATCCATTTATGCCTATCCTGCTGCAATCGTCTGACAAGGAAGGGGATGATCTGGCTAAAAAACTGAAAGTGGGCTTTATCAACAAGAACTCAAAAACCATTTCGGTTGAATTAAAGAATTTCATCAGGGAATATTTTGCCTTCGGCGATTTTGTTTTTATTGATCCCGAATCCGGTGAAGAGATCGCCCGTGCAACAGACCTTAAGAGTCTGCAGGAATTACTGTTCCAGGTGCCTGATGAAGCTTTGCGTTACCAGCTGGTCCGGAATAAGCTCTCCAAGTGGCTCAGGGCAAGGGCTTTGTTTCCGCTTGCTGAAATGCTGGTCGATATCACGCTTGACGATTTCGCTGACCTGGATGAAGTCCGCCGTTATCTTTTCGACTCCATAGCCAGCTTCCGCATCAGCAAGTCAAGGGGTGTCATCGCCCAGTTCCGCCGGGAACGCTTCGATGAATACCTGACTTTTACCAGGATCGGTGAAGGATCTATTGGCGGGAAAGCCCGTGGATTGGCGTTTCTCGACATGCTCATCAAACGCAACCGCATCCTCGAGAAATGGCAGGGCGTCTATATTACCATCCCGCGTACAGTCGTTCTTTGTACCGATATCTTCGATGAATTCATGGAGGATAATAACCTTTATGAGATTGCCTTGTCGGACCGAAGCGATGAGGAAATCCTGAAGGAGTTTGTGCAGGCCCGCCTTCCCTTCCGCATCCATGAAGACCTTTATACCCTGATTTCGTATGTCCGCAGCCCCATCGCGGTCAGGTCGTCCAGCTTGTTGGAAGATTCACATTACCAGCCCTTTGCAGGCGTCTATTCAACTTATATGGTGCCTTATGTCGTGGATAATGAACGCATAATGATGGAAATGCTCAGCAATGCAATCAAAAGCGTTTATGCTTCTACCTATTTCAAATCGAGCAAGGCTTACATGACGGCGACAGCCAATATTATTGACGAAGAAAAAATGGGCATTGTCATGCAGACTGTTGCAGGCACCAAATATGGAAACCGCTTCTATCCTTCCTTTTCCGGAGTCGCTCGCTCGATCAATTTTTACCCGCTTGAACCTGAGAAACCCGAAGACGGTATTGCAAGCGTAGCGCTGGGGTTAGGAAAATATATTGTTGATGGCGGCCTGGCCCTGCACTTTTCTCCTAAATACGCTAAGAGGGTTTTGCAGACTTATTCTCCCGAGGCGGCTTTGAGGGAAACACAAAAATACTTCTATGCCCTTGATATGCACCCTGAAGTTTTCCGGCCAAATATCGATGACGGGATCAATATCCTGAAGCTTCCCATTAAAGAAGCCGAGGCCGACGGCTCATTAAAATGGCTGGCGTCTACCTATGACATGCAAAATGGCGTACTGAGGGATGGGGTGAATTATGAAGGCAGGAAATTGGTCACTTTTTCAAATATCCTCAAGCATAATGTTTTCCCACTTGCTGAAATCCTGCAGACAATCCTTGAAATCGGACAGAAAGAAATGGGCAAACCGATCGAGATCGAATTTGCTGTTGATCTGAACCGGCCGGTTAACGATCCAAAGATATTCTATTGCCTGCAAATCAGGCCGATAGTGGATAACAAAGAAAGTGTAACAACAAACCTGGAGAAAGTTCCTAAAGAGAAGACCATTATTTACTCTAAATCTGCTCTTGGCAACGGGGCCATAACAGATCTTTGCGATATCGTTTACGTTAAGCCTGAATCGTTCAACCCGGCTAAAAACAACGAACTTGCTGAACGTATCAGTAAAATAAATGATCAATTCAGGAATGAACATAAAAACTATATCCTGATTGGACCGGGCCGCTGGGGCTCACAAGACCCCTGGCTTGGCATCCCGGTGAAATGGCCCCAGATTTCCGCTGCCCGGGTGATTGTAGAATCAGGCCTTGAAAATTACCGCATAGACCCCAGCCAGGGGACCCACTTTTTCCAGAACCTGACCTCTTTCCGGGTAGGTTATTTCACGGTCAACCCATACATGAATGATGGTTTTTACGATCTGAATTACCTTAAGAACATGCCAGCCGTTTATGAAGATGAATACATCAGGCATATTCATTTCGATCAGCCTGTCCTGGTGGAAATAGACGGGAAGAAAAACCTCGGCGTTATTTATAAGGTTTAAGGTTTGAGGTTTAAGGTTACATTCTGGGATTTGTTTATTGTCTGTAAATTAATTATTTATAGAAATATTCCCCAACTTAACCCTTAAAATTTAAACCTTAAACCTACTTTTTGGCCGGTGTCGTCTTAATGCCGAAAATAGTGTAAAGCGGGCAGAAACTGATCAGGCTCGTAACGATAAAGATTGCGGCAAGCGCCAGCAGGATGTATCCGAATATTCCGCTTACTACATTGAAAACAAATAAGATAATAAATAATGCGGCAAGTAGCAGTCTGATAATCTTGTCGACTGATCCCATGTTCTTTTTCATAGTATTCAAATTTAAGTATTAATTGTTAATCTGCAGTTAAATCTTACCAAAGATCGTCAGAATATTTTAGAAATGCAATTTTTATCCTGAGATGGCATCTCAATTTTTTCATTCGCCCACCAGAGAGCTAGCCTACTTTTGTACCTTTAATCCTCCGTTCAAAATTTCAACATGATGAGAATATATAAGTATTATCTATTTATTTCTATTGTATTTCTGATTGCCCTGACAGCCTGTTCCGGAAATTCCCATAAACAACAGATCCTGACTGAAAAAATCCAGTATGATGTGCCTGTAATCAGCAGTGATCCTCAGCTCGACTGGTGGATCAATAATATCGAAGGTTCCAGGAGGGAACCTTTCCTGAAGAGGATCATGGAAGCCTCTGAGAGAGGGGAGGTGAGGGTATACGACTATTTTAACCAACAGCTGACATCGTTGCAGGTCCAGGCTCAGTGCATCGATACAATTTACAGGACACTCCTCCGGGAATATCCTCCGTACGAGGAATATGATACCATGACGATCGATGCGATATCCTACCGGGATATCACGAAGATCCGCTTTATGGAGGAATGGAGCTGGAACCCCGGATCACTCCAGATGGATAAGAAAGTTATAGCCATAGGGCCGGTCATTCAGAAGGAGATCGCGGGGGAAAGCTTTAACCAATTACTTTTCTGGATATACCTTGATGAGCAGTACCCGGCGAAGTAACGCTTTGTTCCCTATCTTTGCGCTTCATTTTCGAAAAATGGAATTTCAAACCAGGACATTTAGCAACGGTATCCGCTTATTGCATATCCCGGCCGGTGGGCCGGTAGCGCACCTTGCAGTCTATATCAATGCCGGGACACGTGATGAAGAGCACAATCAAAACGGCATCGCTCATTTTATAGAACATACGATCTTTAAGGGCACCCGCAAGAGAAAAGCGTATCATGTGCTCACCCGCCTGGAAAGCGTGGGCGGCGAGCTGAATGCTTTCACATCTAAAGAGGAAACCTGTATTTTCGCCACTTTTTTAACTGAGCACTTCCTTCGTGCCCTGGATCTTGTCGCGGACATTATCACCCAGCCCACTTTCCCTGAAAAGGAACTGAAGAAAGAAAAGGATGTCATCCTTGATGAGATAAACTCTTACAAGGATAATCCTTCCGAAGAAATTTACGATGTTTTGGAAGAAAATATTTTCCATGGTCATGCCCTCGGGAAAAATATTCTGGGAAACCCGGAAGATTTGCTGAAATTTACGCGCCAGGATGTGATAAGCTTCATCAACAAAAATTATACTGGAGGGAATTTGGTCATTTGTACCAGCGGAAACCTTGATTTCAAAAAGATCAGTCACCAGGTAGAGAAATTCTTTGAAGCTATTCCTGCTGATAGGCCGGGAAGAAACAGGCAGGCATTTTCTTCTTACCAGCCTTTCAATTTGAATTTGTCCCGGACAACTTACCAGACCCATTGCATGATCGGCAATGTGGCTTACGACCGGAAAGATCCCAGACGGTTTTCTATGTATCTGCTGAACAACATCCTCGGCGGACCGGCGATGAACTCCCGCCTGAATCTGGCCGTCAGGGAAAGGCATGGCTATGCCTACACCGTTGAGTCAGCATTTTTGCCTTACACAGATACCGGCATTTTCAGCATATATATTGGGACTGACAACGTAAATCTCAACAAATCCTTAGCCCTTATCCGGAAGGAAATGGAAAAGATGCGTACGGTAAAACTTGGAGCGTTACAACTAAGCCAGGCCCGGAAGCAACTGATAGGGCAGATTGAGATCGCCAATGAATCGAACCTGAATTACCTGATGGCGGCGGGAAAATCATTTTTACATGATAACCGCCTTTATGCACCTGACGAGATCAGGAAAAAGATCGAAGCGGTGACCGGCGAACAAATACTGGAATTGGCGCAGGAAATTTTTAACACGGAGAAGCTGAGTATGCTCATCTTTCAAAACCAACTGACATGATTGATCCCCGCCTGGAAGAATATATTGAAAGCCACACAACGCAGGAGCCTGAATTGTTGTATGAGCTTCGCCGCAGGACTTTCCTGCATACTCCTCATCCAAGGATGTTATCCGGGCCTGTCCAGGGCCGTTTCCTTGAAATGATCAGCCGGATGATCAGGCCTGAAAGTATCCTGGAAATCGGCACATTTACCGGGTATTCAGCCATTTGCCTGGCCGGCGGACTTGCCCCGGGCGGAATGCTTCATACCATTGAAGCTGATCCTTCTTATGCCGAAATCGCCAGGGAATATTTTAGGAAAGCAAACCTGGAAGATCGCATTGTGCTGCATGATGGCGATGCCCTGGAGATCATTCCTCAGGTACCAACAAGTCAAAAAAAACAGGAACAGAATGAAACTTGACAGGACAACCCATAGCAACAGAAAAGAAGGATAAAACGGAATGACTGCTGACCACACCAACCAACCCGAAAAGGTTTTATATTTTGCCTACCCTCATTTTTTGTTTTTAACTGCCGACCCACATTGTACACATTGGCAAACCGCGAGCCGTCACTCAAACCAAAGCTTACCAATGAGTGCATTTTGCCAACACTTTATAAGTTGTACCGAATAATGGATAAAGAAAAAAATGGCTCACTTTTAATTGACTTGGGCCGTGCATAATGAGAAAGATGAATAAAAAGAAAATGTTAAAAAATTTCAAAACTGAAAAATGAACATCCTCGCCACAGAGCAGCGGGGTATCTATGGGAATTATTTTTTATTCACTACAAGCGACAGGGAACTAACCCTGTAGCGATTAGATAAATAATAAATTTTTTAGAAAAGAATAAAAGCATTATTTTTAGAAAAAAATTTAAAGATAGGACCATGAAAAATAAGCATTTAAAAAGAATATTTTTTATAGCCAGTTTAATCATTATTGTGTTATCTTGCAATTATGAACCAAGTAAATTAAGAATAGGTTATAAACCAATAGCAGTTGATTTACCGATTTTTGCGGCTGTAGAAGAAGGGTATTTTAAAGAACAGGGTTTTAACGTTGAATTGGTAAGATTTACTTCAAGTAATGATCAGGTTAATGCAGCTACTTTGGGGAAAATCGATGTATTTGAGGCTGCGACAAACGTAGTTTTTGATGTAGGTTTTGTTTCAAAAATCAAGCATAAGTTAATTATTACGAATCCATATTCTAATGAAAAAGGATATATTTCGGATTATTTGCTTGTATCTGATACAAATAAAATTAAGAAAATTGAGGATTTAAAAGGAGAAAAGATAGGGGTTTTCCCTGGCTCTGTCATTAAAATGTTTTGTAATCTAATTTTTATGAAACATGGTTTAAATAAAGATGATTATGAATTAATTGAATTACAGACAAAAGATTGGGCTATTGCGTTGAAAACTGGACAGATAGCTGCGCTATCCGCATTGGAACCAACGGCATCACAGATAATAAAGGATAAAATAGCATATCCAATAGTAAACGGCTTATATGCAGAACTAATGCCGAATGTCCCTTTATCAGGGCATTGGATATCTGAGGAATTTGAAAAAAAATATGGTGAAGATGTAACAAAGAAAATAATATTAGCTTATAACAAATCAATCGATTTTATTGAAACTAATCCGGAAAAAGCAAAAAAATATATAGTGAAATATGCAAATGTTCGTGAAGATGTATTATCAAAAGTTAATCTTAATAAATGGAAAAAACATGAAGAGTTAGATTATAAAGAAATTCAATCATTTATTGATTTACTTTATGAGAATGGAGCAATTCAAAATAAAGAAAACATTAATGATTATATGTGTAAATAATAATTCATACATGATTACTTGAGTTTGATTAGTATAAATAATGTCAGTAAAATTTTTGATACACCTACTGGAAAAATAAAGGTGCTGGAGAATGTTTGCTTAGAAATTAAGAATAAAGAAATAATTGGTATTAGAGGAGAGAATGGTATTGGAAAAACAACTTTATTTAATATAATTGCTGGAATAGAAAATTCAACATCAGGAATTGTTAAAATCGGAAATGATGATAAAAAAATAAAGATCGGTGTGATTTTCCAAAATTATAACTCAACATTGTTGCCTTGGTTAAATGTTGAAAAAAATATACAAATACCTTTAACAATTAAAGGAGTTAATAAAAATAAAAAAAATAAAAAAACTAATGAAATTCTTGAACTTTTAAAATTTGATAACATCCCATTAAAAAATTTTCCAAACCAATTGAGCGGGGGACAAAAACAAAAAGTAGCAATTGCTAGAGCATTAATAAATAATCCCGATATTTTAATACTTGATGAACCATTCTCAAATCTTGATTATAAGACAAGTCTTGAACTTCAGGATGTTTTATTAAATATTCATGAACAAAGGGATATAGCTATGTTATTAGTCTCGCATGAAATTGATCATATTCTATATCTCTCTGATGTCGTCTATGTTTTAAAAGGAAAACCTGCAACTTTTTCTATTTCCTTTAAAATTGATATTGCAAGACCCAGGTCAAGACAAATTGTTTTCTCTGATACTTTTATAGAACTAAGAAAGAAAATACTAAAATTTGAATATGCAGATTTTCAGTAAAAAAAATATTTCAAACTACAGTAAGACCTTGCTTTCAATATTAGTTATTATAGTAATTTGGAGTGGTATAGGATATTTTAAAATTGTTAATGCATTATTTATACCTAAAATTGATGATACTTTTATAAGCGCCAAACATTTATTATATGATAAGACAACATATATTAGTCTGGGATTTACAGTATATAGAGCAATAGCAGGTTTATTGATAGCAATTGCATTTGGAGTACCTGCAGGACTGATTTTTGGAAGAATAAATTGGATTTACAAATATTTCGAATTACCAATAGAATTTTTCAGAGCAATTCCATCATCAGCATTATTCCCATTATTTATTTTATTTTTTGGTATAGGAAACGCTTCAAAAATTGGAGTTGTATTTTATGCATGTTCATTAATAATGTTAGTTAATTCATATTATGGCGCATTACCAAATCAAGAGAAATTAGACAGGATAAACATGTTGAGAAGCTTTGGAGCTTCAAACTTGCAAATTTTTACATTTGCAATATGCCGAGATGCTTTACCCGGTATTTCAGCAGGCATTCGGGTTTGTCTCTCATTATCCTTTGTTTTAGTTGTTGTTACAGAAATGTTTCTTAGTGCAAACGAAGGCATTGGGAAAATGATATATGACTACTATTTACAATATAGAATCCCTGAAATGTACGCAACAATAATAATTTTAGGAATTACTGGTTTTGTAACAAATAGAATATATATTCTTTTGGAAAAGAAATTTTTACCATGGTCTAAAAATGTATAAAAAATGAATGAAATAATTGATAGTACGAAAAATTCCTTTTTTGATTATAAAAAAGTAATTATAAATTTTATTTATTCCTTTTCGTGGGATATAACAAAGTGTTCTTTTGAAGATATTTTAAAAAGTATTAAAGCCAATGATGAAACTGAATTTAAAAGTTTCGAATTATTTAACAGACCTGTGAATTGGATAGAAAACCAGAATCAGCTATTTTATCGCCCTAATATTGTTTCTCAAAATTTATTAGTAATACAACGTTCTGGTCTTATAGATGATAATGCTGAAATTTATATTCCATCAAAAAAAGAAAAACGGAAAGTTACATCAGAAAAAATAAAAGCAGAACTAAATTATGATCTGCGTATTTATGAGAATGGTTCTGGAAATTGTACATTTTCATTTACTTTATCAAAGAATATAACATTTCAACATATACACTACATTTTACATCTCGCTTCAGGAATAATTTTGGGTCCAGAAAATAAAGACATTGGACATTTAACTTTTTCTTATTTGCCAGTTTCAGATAGCATTTATGAAAAATTCAATAAATTAGATAATAATAATAAAAAGAACATTCACTTAACTGAATTATATGACCATTTTATAACAAATGGATTGATGCCCAAAATTTGGAATGAAAAAGACTTATGGTATGATAAAAAAGTAATACAAAGAAATAATAGAACTTTTAAAAACTGGCAAACACCTTATATATTAACTATTGCTGAAGTAGATGAAAAGCAGTATGAAGAATTTGAAAATAATCCAACACGAGAGAAAATAAAAGAAATAGGTTCTATTGCAGTTAAATTAACTTTAGACAATGACCGTATATTGAGCGATTATGAATTATTGAAAAGGGAATATATTTATAATTCATTGGGATGCTTTATATGTAATGGTGATGGCGGACATGAATACGGCATACGATTAAAAAATTATTCTCATCATAGAAATTTATTTTATACGATTGGAAAAAGAAGTGCATTAGCGATTACTCCGAATTTAAATAATGATCCTAGTTATTATGTTATTCCAACACTTCTGAATTTAGTAGAAATACTAAGGTCAAGATGGCATTTAGGCAGTATTGTAAATTTAAAACTTGACGATACATTTGGAACGGTTGCGCATGCTGATAATATAGAAGATGTGCAAGATGAATTATTTGTTTGTAGAGTGCTTTATGGATTGTTTTTACAAGATCCATCACCTTATTTGTTTGATGGTGGAGCAATTACCGAAATAGCTGAAATCGGGGAAGAATTATTTTGGTTAAAAAAATTCTCTTATGAAATTGATAAAAAGTTCAATGCTCTTGATAAATTAGTGCAAGATATTTATTTAAGGAAAAGGTTCAAAAATTATTTTAATGAGAGCAGTAAATAGTGCAATTTCAAAATTAAAGGAAACTTTAATTGAAATTACGGAGATTAATAAAGAAACTTATGATTTTTTTAATAGGTATGTGCCAAATGAATTTCGATTATTATTAGATTCCGTATTAGATAAAAATTCACGTGCTGATATATTGTTAGATATAATAATTAAAAATGAAAATGTAACAACTTTTAATAAGATTGAATGGATTGATAATGTTAAGCATTTTTTAACATATGAATTTGCTAAAACGCCAAAAGTAAAATATGAAATAAATATTTTAACTGAAAAATTAAAATTATTGTATAATCAATTCTCTCAAGATGAGGTACTGTTAAAAACAAAATCACTTGCACAAAAAAGGAATCGAGTTTATTCCTTTTTTTCTATTGAACCCGTCAGCTGTGTAGTTATAGTTGCTGTACCTGTTGAATTCAGAGCTATTTATAGGTACTTAGAAGAAATGATTGAGGTCACTGATTTAAGAAGTCTCGAAGTTGCTTTAGACAGAAAAAAAGATAAAGAAAAAGAACTTAGAAGGGATTTACAAGCATTCGGAATCATAAAAAACGAAAATGTTTTTGCGAAAATTGCAATTATTAATTTGTCTGAATATGGCTCAATAGATTCTTCTGTAGCTTTAAAAGGATATACGGATTTAAAAGGATTTCCGAAAGAAATAATACTGGTTGGAATAGCTGGTCAAATGGATAAAAAAAATATCGTTAAAAAAGGGGATATTGTGATATCGACAGGTTTTTATGATGCATATCCCCAAAAGTTAAATATAGAAATTGATTACAGCAAAAAAGATGTTATCCCATTAGAAAATTCAAAGCCATCAATAATTGATAAAAAAAAATGGCAGCCTAAAGAAATATATGAAAAAAGACCTCGTATTAAAGATAAGAAAAAAGAAAATAAAACAAGTAACGTTTACATGGGTTATTTTGTTTCAGGACCTGCAGTTGTGAAAGAGGAAAGACATAAGACTAACATCCAAAATACTTTTTCTGATGTATTAGCAGTTGAAATGGAAGCTTCGGGTTGTTATAAAGTTGTTAATAATAAATCCAAATTTCGAATAATTAAATCAGTATGCGATTGGTCAACTGCAAATAAGGACAAAAGATGGCAATCTTTTTGTGCTGATATTGCTGCTTATTTTACTGTTGAATATATACTTGCTAAATATGGAAAAAAAATATCTTGAGAAAATGATAATGAAAATTAAAAAACCATTTAATACACCTATCATTAAAATTAATGGGATGTTAGGAATTACTCATTTTTATATTAAAGATGAAAGTACTAATCCTACTCATACCTTTAAAGATAGGCTTTCATTTCATTTAATAAAACAGTTTGTAAAGGATATAGAAAAAAATAAAAAAAATTATTTTGGATGTATATCATACGGGAATACTGCATATAGTTTGGGCTATTATTGCAATGAAATAAATAAATTATATAATAAAGAAATATGCGAAGCCATAGTCTTTGTACCTAGTAAATTAAAGGAAAAAACTTTAGGTCCCGATACTGATGGAAAATATGTTAAAGCAATATCAATGTTAAAGGAAATATCAAGATATTGTAAAATAATCAAGATAGATATTGATAAAAAATTTTATACTGATAATGATTTACTTGAAAAAGCAAAATGCAGATTTCCTGAAATTGAAATCTTTAAGAATATTTCGGAGGGACTTGAATATCCTGTATATGATGAACTATTTATTGAATCAGTTGACGATTTAAAAACTGTTCCTGATTATATTATTGTTCCTTTTGGTGCAGGAATTTTATGTAATGAAATAATTGATTATATTAATGACCGTAAATTAAAAACAAAAGTAATTCCTGTGAGTACAGGGAATCCCAATTCAATTGCTTTAATGTTATATGGACCTTATTGGGTTGATACAAAATCTCTATTACAATATGGCAAAGGAGAGACTTTATATAATAAAATAGATAAAAAAGGAAGATTAAGGGAACCTTATTACGTATATAATATTCAAGAAGAAGATATTTTGGATTCTCTAATAGAGTTAAAGAAGTTACAAATTAGTTCAGAGCCAAGCGCTGCTGCGGGGTTTGCTATGGTGAAAAATATTAAAAATATTTATTCAAAATTTGACCCTAAAAAAGATGTAGTACTTGTCATTAACACAGGAAATGGATTATTGAATTTTAAGTAAAAGAAAAATTGATTGTATTTTATTCTATTATTTATAAAGTAAAAGTTTCTAAAATTTAACCCACTCAAGTTGCGTCTTAGTTAAAACATTTCCAACTGATTATAAAATTACAGTATGAAATTTTTCAAGTTGAAAGTATTTTTAATTATTGTAAATTAATAAAAAACGTTACTGTTCAGCGGTAGCTAACAGAAAATCTACAGGGTTACCGTCAATAGCCAGTTGTATTGAATCAAGAATATTATACCCCTGTTTTCTTATTGTGGAAATATAAGAACGTATTCTGCAAAAAACCTCTGCTCCTTTTCTTGTACGAAAACAACCGGATATTTTCTGTTTTAATTTTATCATTCTCAAGTCGCGTTCTGCCAGATTGTTATCGAAAGGAACATTTTGGTTTGTAAAGAA